>JBGSTQ010000335.1:0-11655 GCA_041736375.1 Thiobacillaceae bacterium | reverse complement strand
CCCACCGCGGCGCCCTCTTGTCCGCCGATCGCCGCACCGGCAGCCGCGCCAACGACGGTGCCGACCACGGCGCTGCCCACTCCGCTCTGTGAAGCGGCCTGGTCGGGGGTCAAGCCGCCAACGCTTCCAAGGGCGTAGTCCCTGCATGCCATATCGTCGGCGCGAAACTGGTCAAAGCTTTTGCTGCTGCCGGGCAACGCCATCACCCGCGGCCCGCTCGGCATGACGGTGCAGGCAGCGAGCAACACGGGCAAGGCAAACCAGGCAATTTTCCAAGGAAATCGCATTTCTATCTCCCGTCGTCGGGTGGGGCGGGTGGCTGGGGGGCGACGGCCTGCCAGCCACCGGGGCACTGCTTCACATCGGGATAATAGCCTTGCGGGTCGTCGCAGTAATACCAAGAAGCCGATCCCTGGGGTGCTGGCGCGGCATTCTCCCCACTCTCCCCGCGTTCTATGTAGACCGGGGGCGTGGCCGGATCGGTGACGACTCCGGGAGGATAGTAGTACGGCGGATAGTAGGAGCGCGGGTAGTAGTACGGCGGATAGTAGTACGGAGCGGGGTAATACCCGGGCGCGAACCAGTATGGATCAAAATAAACACTGAAGCCCACATTGTCGTAATAGCGATAGCTGGGATACGTGCGATAACTCGGGTACGTGCGATAGCTGGGATACGAACGATAACTGGGATAAGTACGAGAGCTCGGATACGCACGAGAGGTGGAGTAACCGCCCTGACCGCGATAATCGCCACCCTTCGCGCTATACCCGCCCTGTCCGCCATCACCGTTCTTTGCCATGGCGACACCACTCGCGCCCGTGATGAAGAGCCCCAGCAACAAAGCCGACCCAACCTTGAACCTGTTCATGAGAACCCCCTGCCTGCCTGAATCGATCATTTCTTTAACACCAGAAATGATGGTTACGGAAACCAATCTACTTTATATAAGACTCGCGAAATCGGGACAAGTTTCTGTAAATAAAGAATCGTTCCGCTGATCCGTCTCCATGCCGCGATCAAGGCGTCAAAGGGGCCAAGCACGACCGGGGGGATGACAGAACAGCGTCCGTGGACCGGCACCCCTTGGCGCGGCTGCGTTGTCGTGATCCCCCGCCACGTCATGGCCAAGTCAGAACCAGAAGGAATTGCCTTTCATCAGAAACTCGACGTGCGACATGTAATGTGAGCCATCACATGAAAAGGTCACGCTTACCATGCCGTTGAATATGTTGATCGAGGCCATGCGCAGATAAAGCGTCGGATCGGAGAGGCGCAAGGTCTGCAGGGTATTCAGAATCAGCTTGATGTCGCTCTGCGGGATCGCTGCGTCGCGGGGGTAGTCGCGAGTGGGATAGATCAGGCAGATGTCCGGATCGCTCAAGGCTTCCTGGTCCAGAATGCGATAGCGAAACGGATCGTCCACGGTCCAAATCGTGGCCTGGCTGCTGGAGAAGTGGATCTGGCACTGAAACACGCCGCGCTGCGTCAGCAGTTCCTCCAGGATGGACAGGGCCTGGTCCATGTTGCGATCGATTGGGCTCTCCACACGGCATTGCTGAAACACCGTGCTGCGGATCGCCGGATCGCCTTTCACCTGACGCCAATAACCGGGTTCTTCATAGAGCTCGGACGTCACCGGCAGATTGCGCAAGTCGAAGTTGGCCGCCAGGTAGCCCATCGTCTGTGAACCCCGGCTCACGACCTGGAGCGCCGTGAGCGAAGGCCGGTGCTCAGTCAGCCCGATGTACGCATCCGACAGCAGAAACCCCCAGACCGGGACCGCTTCCTTCATGTACGGGCGTTGCGAGCGGTCGCGTCCCAAATATCCGGGCACGGTCCCCTGCTGGCCGACGTTGTTGCTGACCTGGATGCCGTCACTTCCCATGCAATACAGGAACGAGACATGCGGAATGCCGGAGAAATTCTCCACGAGAACCGCATCCAGCTCGTCGCAATTGCCCCATGCCGGCGTGCAACGCCCGGCCAGTTGCTCCATTGGCTCGCGCAGCGTGCGCGCCAACTCTTCCCTTTGCAGGTAGATGCTGTCTTTCCAGGAAACCTTCATGAAACACCCTCATGTAGCATTGAACGAGCAGTCTACGCTTCGATGTGCACGATTATGATGCCATGCGAACGGGCATCGAATCGCATGCGGGCGCCTGGCAAGGGTTCGCGTGGGGCACGGGCACACAGGCAGGGTCGAATTTTGCGGTGCACGCCGCTGCGCACTTTTTATTCCTGTTCGTGCGGGGCCGCCTCGACTGCCTTATAGTCTGCCGGACCCTGCAATAAATCAGCCGCCCTGAAACAATGATCCGACCATGCTGAGCTACCGTCACGCCTTTCATGCCGGCAATCACGCCGACGTTCTGAAGCATTTTTTGCTCATCCAGTTGAGCCGTTATCTGGGACAGAAAGACAAACCGTTCTGGATCATCGATACCCATGCGGGTGCGGGTCTCTATGAGCTGGAGTCAGGCTATGCGACCCAGTTGAAGGAATACGAGGGCGGGATCGGCAAGCTGTGGACACGCCAGGATCTGCCCGCCGCGCTGGCCGACTATGTCGATCGGGTGCGCGCCTGCAACCCGGACAACACCCTGCGCTTTTATCCCGGCTCCCCGTGGCTGGCCCTGCAAACCTTGCGGCCGCAGGATCGCCTGCGCCTGTTCGAACTCCACAGCAGCGACAGCAAGATCTTGCAGGACAACTTCAAGGATCACGCCCGGCAGGTAAGTGTCACCACCAGCAACGGTTTCGATGCCCTCAAGGCGCTGTTGCCGCCCCCGCCGCGCCGCGCCCTGGTCCTGATCGATCCGCCCTACGAAACCCGCGACGACTATTCGAATGTCGTTTCGGCGCTAAAGGAGGGGCTAAGCCGTTTTGCCACCGGCATCTATGCGATCTGGTATCCGCAACTCGCGCGCCAGGAAGCCCAGCAACTCCCCGACAAGCTCAAGCGCCTGCCCATCAAGAACTGGCTGCACGTCACGCTCACCGTGCACACTCCGTCACCGGATGGCTTCGGCATGCACGGCAGCGGCATGTTCATCATCAACCCGCCCTGGACCTTACGAAAAACACTCCAAGACATCATGCCTTACCTGGTCAGGGTACTCGGGGAGGATGCGGGGGCAGGTTTCACGCTGAGCGGCGAGGGGGAATGATTGAGCCAAACCAGACTCCTCCACGAGGCGAATCAAGCACCTTGGCAAGTGCCGTTCCGCATGAACCGTGCGTGCCAAGCAGAAATAGTTCGTCTATGTTTATAGGGTAATAGTGGCTTTTCTTTTACCAACGACCCGGGAGGTCAAAATGAAGCATGCTTTGTTTACAAAAACAGTGGGATGGCTCGCTCTGTCAGCCCTTTTGCTGGGCTCCGCGCAGGTTCTCGCCAATGACAAGGCCGATGCGGAGAAAACGGTCAACGGTGCGGTCTCAGTGCTCAAGAACTTCTCAGCCGACCCCAACATGACCTGGTACCGCGAGAACATCCCCAAGGCCAAGGCGGTGATGATCATCCCGAATCTGGTGAAGGCTGGCTTCATTTTCGGCGGATCCGGTGGCAACGGGGTAGTTCTGGCCCGTGACGACAAGACCAACACCTGGAAAGGCCCGTCCTTCGCCAGCGCAGGATCGGTCAGCTGGGGGTTGCAGGCGGGCGGTTCGGCCGCTGAAGTGGTGATGATGGCCATGACCGAAAAGGGCAAGAACGCCCTGCTCAGCAACAAATTCCAGGCAGGCGCGGACGCAAGCGTGTCAGCAGGACCGGTTGGCGCAGGCGCACAGGCAGCGACGACCGACATCGTTCAGTTTTCGCGCAGCAAGGGGCTTTTCGGCGGCCTGAGTCTTGAAGGCTCGGTCATCGCAGTTCGCGACAGCCTCAACCAGGCTTACTACGGCAAGGCGGTTACGCCCGTGGACATCCTGATCCAGGGCAATGTCACCAACCCCAAATCGGACGCGTTGATCAAGGCGTTAACGGGATCCGCCAAGTAGGAATCTGGTTTCTTCGCTCATGCGAGGCCGGCCGCGGATCAGCGGCCCGTTTGTCCGGTGCGCGGTGACGCGCGCCTGATTTTCCAATCTGTTTGAATATCCGAAATTGACCTGTATGGCAGCGCAGCATGAACCGCAATAAAAAGCGCGTCGTCGTCATGGGGGCCAGTGACAAACCCGATCGCTACTCCAACATGGCAATCCGACTGCTGCTGGAACACGGCCACGAGGTGATCCCCGTCCATCCCAGGCTCGATGAGGTGGAAGAATTGGAGGTTTTCCACCACCCGAGCGAGATCAGCGGCCCGGTGGACATCCTCACCCTCTATGTCGGTCCCGATGCCTCCAGCGCCGCCGCCGAGGCCATCCTCCAACTCCGCGCCGGGCGCGTCATCTTCAACCCCGGCAGCGAAAACCCCGACCTCGCACAACGCCTGAGCCAGGCCGGCATCGCCCATGAACAGGCCTGCACGCTGGTGCTGCTGCGCACCGGGCAGTTCTAGAAAAGCGCGTGCCCCCAAAGAAAAAGCGCAGGAGACTGCGCTTTTTTGCATGTTGGCTGTTCAAATCGGCTGAACGCTCCACCAGCATCAAGTAGATAGGGTGGCTACCCCCTACAGCCCGGCCTTCCAGCCTTTGGTCCCTCGGCTCGAATCAGCATGGACTGTCATACATGAACTGGCTCGGGAGCGTTTCCATACCCATTCATAAATTTGGTCTATCGTAAAAAGCGGGTGGATTTTGTTAGCCATTCCCTCCGACATCCCTCTCCCGGCTTCGCTTTTTCATCAAGGAGTATCGCCATGTCCTTCGCACGTCATGCCATCTTGGCAGCCTTGTTCACGGCCACCTCGGTCCTGGCACAAGAGGGGGATCTTAAAGCCCCCGTCAATCTCAAGGAGGCGGAGGCCCAGGGGCTGCAACGCATGAGTGTGGAAGACCTCAAGGCCTTCATCCCGGGGACCCAAACGACCCACGGAACGACGGGAAAAAGCTCAAGAACCTTCAAGCCGGATGGCGGTTACGAGCGCAAGGCCTTCAAGGACTTCAGCGGCACGTGGCGCTTCGACGAAGCAAGAAATGCCTACTGCCTCGATGTGCAAAAGAAGAAGGGCACGGACAAGACCTGTTTCGCCGTATTCCGCGCCGGGGATGGGAAACATTACTTCGACTACGATCTCGAGAACGGCTTTTACTCACATATGTGGATCCCTGCCAAGGCAGAGTGAATGCACCTGCGGGTGAGTGGGTCGGCGATCGCTCCCCCCACTCAAAGGCCAAACGGATCAGCTTCGACCGGCAACCTCCCCCACCCCGGAATCAACCCGAACCCGACCCCTTTCAACGATCTTTCGGCACGAATCAGCATGGCCTGATTCAAATGACCGGGTTTCAACTTGTCGGGCCTAGCCGGCGTTTTCCGGGCAATGAACCGTTCGAACCTGCCGCCTTGATTCACTGGCAAATCAGTCCTGCCCACCCTGCAACGTCAGCTCGTAAATTTTCGACTGGATCGGCTTTTTCATTTCTTCGATTTCATTGTATTTGGCCAGGAGTTGGTCAGCCTGCTGATACAAGTATTCCGCGCGCTGGATTGCACTTCTATTCGCCTCGACCACCGCATCGTAGTTCGGGATCATCCCGCTGGGCTGAGGGGGCATGGGCATGCCGTAGAGCATGGGTGCGCTGCCGCGGCGTACTTCCTGCACCATCTGGAATTGCAGATAGACCGCCTGTTGCTGCTGATTGAGCATGTTCAGGGCACTGTAGAGTCTGTCCAGTTCGGCCCCGTTATCGGCGGCAGCCGCAAAACTCAACTGCAGCAGCAGCAATGCAAAGCTGAGGTGTCGCATGACTACTCCCATGACTGTAGCGGATGAAGCCATTATAGAAATACACAGGGATTGTGGTGCCCACCTGCAACGACGGGAGCGACCGCAATATTGCCTGGAATAAAGGTGATACAGGTCTGTGAAGGAGCTAATCCCATTTGTTCCCGCTTTAGCTGTTCAGACTGGCTTCCTGCCCAACCGGTACGCATCGACCATTCCGGCCAGCCAGCAGCCGATCAGCACGATAGTGGCAATGCTGCTTCCTGAACTGCCTGACGTCTGGGCCACCAGTTCCGAAATGTGGGCTGCATCGAGCGCAGCGTCCCCGGACTCAAGCTTGTCGATGACGATCGAGGCTTGCTGCAGTGTGCTGTCGACGATGACCCACAGGCAAGCCAGGCTGACCGCGATCAAAGCCATGCCGCGTGATACGTGCTTCAGGTAGAGGTGGCCGGCGCCCGGTAACACGAAGGCGGATAGAAGCACTGCGTTTGTGGATCTGCTCATCGAGCTGTCGCCCTATATTTCGAACCTGGCATCTTTAACTCTCCGCTTATCTCTGTTTGGCCGACCCATCCCGTCACTTAAGCAGGAAAATCTCAAACACGCTTGCTGCGAGCAGCAGGCCCGAAGCCAGCCAGACGGTAAGGGGCACAGGCTGCGTCCCCTCGCGCGCCCGAAGGCGCTGCAAGCCCTTGACGACCAGGATCGACAGGAACGGCCAGAACGCATTGATCAGCACCGTGCGGTACAAACCGAGCGTGGCAATGGAATGGAAAAACAGGGTGTAGGCGATGCCAAAGCTGATGATGCCGTGCGCTGCAAACGGCCACATCCATTTCACGTCCAGGGGTGCCGAGCGCAGCCCCAACGCCCGCGCCAGCGGATAGAGGATCCAGGCCAGCACCGTGCCGGCCGCAAGTGCGACGAAAGCCTGATCGAGCGTGTTGCCGCCGGTGAACGCCGACTTCACGAAGGCTTCGCCGACAGCCCATGACAGCGCGGTCAGCAAGCCGAGCGTGACCGCAGCACGGCTGTAGAGATGGCGCGACAACCCCAGGTAGAACAGCCCGATCCCGCCCACCATCAGCGCCAGCGGCAGCGCCTGTGCAGCATTCACCGCTTCGTCCAGAACCACCACCGCGATCAGCGCCGAGAACAGCGGCTTGACCTTGGCAAACTGCGCGGCGAATTCGGTGCGTGTGCCGAAGGCGAAGCCGGTCAGGTAATACAGACCGGTCGCCACGGGATAGGTGAACACCCCGGCAAGGATCGTCGCCGTCGATATCGCCTGCATCCCGCCGACGGGGAACGCGATCGCGCCGAGGACCACGGTGCCCGCCGTCATGCTCGTCAACAGGCCGGGCACCACGGCGCCCACGGCCTGCCGCGGCAGCCGCTGCAAGCCGAGATTCAGGATCGGAACCGAGATCGCCCACAGCAACGCGCTTGCCAGGGCATAGCCATAGGGCGGCACTAGCAGCGCCACCCGAGCAGCATCGGCAGCATGGGGGCCAGCACCAGCGCCGCCCTGGCGAGTAGTCCAGAAACGCGCCGCGGCATCGAAGCCGAATCCCCGGCGAAGCTCGGGAACCAGTGCGCGTAGCCGATGACGAAAAACAATCCGATCGCCACCGCTCCCGCGAGCGGGCTGTAATAGGCGACCAGCAGAATGAACGAGGCGATCAGGGAAATCAGTGCGGCGTAACGCGGATTGATCGTGCCCTGGTAGTAATAGCGCGTGATGCGGTGGCGCGCATCGTCGTCGGCGAATCGGTTGAAGATCACGTCCAGCGCATCCGCCGAAACGATGTAGGCAATGAAGGACACCATCGCGAATGTCAGGCTCAGCACCAGCACCACCACCTGCCAGGACAGCGCGAATTCCGTCTCCAGCAAAGGTGCGAGCAGCTTCGACACCTCCTGCAATTCCAGCGCCGACACGGCGATCAGGATGGCGATCGTCGTCATGCTCGACTGCGCCTTGCTGCGGAAGCGGGTTTCGAGTTCATCCAGCTTCTCCGGGGTCATCTGGTCCGCCGCACACCACTGCTCGCTGCATTCTCCGAGCAGGCGCCGCAGCGTTCGCACCCGCTTGAACGACCAGTCAGGCCACGGCGGTCTGGATTTGCGCGATGCCAGATACACCAGCCACCACGCCACGAAGGCGCAGGCGTACAGCACGAAAACATGGCGTTCATACAGCCAGCGCGTCGAGTACTCTCTGACCCAGTCGATCGCCAAGGCGCGCGTCATGCTGCCTTCGGCCAGCCCCACCACACTCAGGGCGCCCGCCAGCAGCAACAGCGTCACCAGCGCGATCAGCTTGAGCGGCGACCGGTTGTCGGACTGGTATGAATCGAGCGCGGTCGGTCCGGCCGCGGCCTGCTTCGGATTCCCGTCTTGCTCGCCCATGTCCTCTCCTCCCCCATCCACGCCAGTCCGATTCTACCCAAGGCTTGCGATGGCCCGATCACAAAGCAAAGCGTGTCCGGCCCTCTCTGCTTACTCCATCCTAGTCGATACGTCCGGCCTCGACGAACCACTCGCCGCCGTAAAGGATGACCAGCGGGCGCCTGGCGAAGGACTCCGGCATGGACTCCGAACGCTCGACCTGCCAGTCCACCAGCGCGCGCTTGAAAAAGCGCTCGTTGTCCGTGGCGTTCACCACCAGGTAGACGATCTCCCCCGGACGGCACGCCAGCGAAAGCTCGTGTTCGCCGCTGAAATGACGGCTGGAAAACTTCAGCCTGTGCTCGCCAGGGGAAAACTGCATGACTGCCAAGGTTTCGAGCCAGGATAAAGGCTCCGTGCCGGACGCAGCGGTGCCCGCCATCCATGATTCCCTTTCAGTTTTTTTCAGCCAGTACAGCTGGACGATCCGCAGCGGAAGCCGGCGGTCGGGGCCGCCATCGACCGCCAACTGGTCGCTGCAGCCGCCACTGCCGCAGCCCATGACCACGGTACACGAAGATGGACTGCGGAAATTGCTCAGAAAGGCATCGCGGCCGTCCGGCGCGATGAGCAGGTTCTCGCGCCGCTCGCCCTCCGGGTCGACGAAAAACATCAGTTCGCCCAGGCGCAGGTGCAGGGCCAAATTCTGGCTATCGATCGGGGCGATCCGGCGGAAGTCGCTCGGTCTGCGGAAAACACCCGATGCCAGCGCGGCAGCACGGCCCGCGCCGTCATAGGTCACCAGCGTGTAGCGCAACAGTTCGTCCTTCATGCGTCCGAAGGGGACGGGCAACGGCGTGAGCACGATCGGCACCATGGTCTGCGTGGTTCCCTCGCGAAAGAGGTCGAATCGCAAGCGGTCGCTGGCAAGCAGCGGCTCGCCCAGCAGGCCGCGCACCGCCACGCGATCGGTCTGTCCGGGATGAATTGCAGACGAGCGATCGGGCATGGTGGCCCACGGCTCCTCGGGATTGACGATGTCGATGCTCGCGCAGGAAGCGAGCAGGAGTGCGGAGAACAGCAGAGTGCCCCGCATCGCACTGCGTAAAGACCGAATCCCTCGCCTGAATTCTGCGGACATTTTCGCGTCGCTATTCAAGGCAGGATGCCGACGCTGAACAGGGAATCTGAACCGACCCCATCTACGCCTGCGAAATCGACACCGGGTTTTACTCGCACGTATGGCGTCGCGCCTTGGGCGAATGACGGCAGCAATCAGGTTTCATTCTCCCTCCCTGGAATCAAGACGCGCTTATAAGAATTATTGGCATAGTCCAGCCCGTTTGCGCGTTGCGAACTGACAGCACTGGTCGTCAAGGTGGCGGGCCCAGTAGGCAATCTTCAAACAAACAAGGCGCAGGGGACTGCGCCTTGTTTCATCCAGCCAGTCGATTCCGGAACAATCCTGCTCGGACCCGATGCACAACGATGGAAAGGTGTCTGACCGGACTTGATTGGATCAGCTGGGCCGGCCTGCGCGAATCTTTCCATAAATGACCAGCAGCACGATTGCCATGATGACCGAAGCGATGAAACCCGCGCCTTCTCCAGCTTGGTACCAGCCCAGAAACTGACCCACCACACCCGCCAGCAGGGAACCGGCGATGCCCACGCCGATGGTCATCAAGAACCCCATATTTTCCTTGCCGGGGGTAATGAGCTTGGCAATGACACCGATGACGAATCCAAGCACGATGGTCCAGATGATTCCCATGCAAGATTTCCTTGGCTCTTAACAGTTGGTGGATGCGCCAGCCCGATAATTCAAACCTGCCGCCAGCATCCCTTTGCCCTTTATGAGGGAAACGGCCTCAGGGATTAATTGACCGTGAACTTCTGCACAGTGGCAGGGGCATCGTTCACGAATACTTCCACCTGGTAATCGCCGACCGGCCAGCCACCGGGCTTGCTGATATGAAACGCGGTGCTGGCCGGGCCCGTGGCGTCGATTTCCTGGACGGTTTCATTCACCTGGGCGGTCTGGCCATTCCTGTGATAGGTCCACAGGGTCTTGATTGCCGCCCTGCCTGAACCGATGGTGTCAACGACGGCATAAATCGTGTCGTTGGCCACAAAGCTGTTCATGGCGGTCGCCGCCTTCTTGGTGGTTTCGTCTATGCTGTTGCTGAGCGTAAGCTGCTTGACCGAAACGGGCACATTGATCACATCCACTGCGGCAGGCGCTGCAGCGGGAGGGGGTGTGGGCATGGCGGTCGTGTCTTCCTTTTTCTGGCAGGCGGCCATCGAGAAGGCGAGCGCAGCCACGATGACCGCGACGGAGACGGGTGTAGAAGCTTTCATGGGTTTTTCCTTTTTACAGATGGGCTCACTGCGGAATCTTGATTTCCTGACCGGGAAAGATCTTGTCGGGATTCTTGATGATGTCCTGATTGGCTTCAAAAATCCTGCGCCAGTCGTTGGCGTTGCCATATTCATGTTTGGCGATTTTGGACAGCGAGTCACCCGATTTTATGGTGTAGAGCTTGTAAGCGGGTGCGGCTTCTTTCGCCGTGCTGGACGCGCCGCTTTCGACATCGGAAAAATCAGGCATACCGCCGCCCGGAGATTTACTGGAAGCATTCATGGATGATTCTCCTCGTTTCGTTAGATGGACTGATTGGCCCTACTCTCATGGGCGGCTGAACAACGTCCACAGCCGTGTTCAGTATGGCATTTAAGCCAATACAAACAAATCATTAGTTCATCAGAGCAGGGGGCGACCGAACCGGCCCATTTGGCCTGTATGCCGCCCGCTACGTCCTGCGGAACGCCCGCGGGTCGATCCCCAGTTTGCGCATGCGCGCACGCAGGGTGTGGGGGTTGATGCCAAGGCTTGCCGCCACGCCGAAGGGGCCCTCGATGCGGCCATGACAGCGTATCAGTGCAGACTCGATATGGCGACGCATGACGGCATCAAGGCTCTCGATTTGCATCTCGGCGGTTGGCGATGCCGAAACCGGATCCGCGGCCGGACGCGGCCCGAGTTCACTGCTGCCCAATGCCTGGGCAACCTCCAGATGATGCCCGTCGCCGATGATCGCGGCCCGCTCGATGACCGAGGCCAGCTCGCGCACATTTCCTGGCCAGGGATACGCTGCGAGCAGCACCAGATCCGCGGCGCTCGGGATCTGCAGCGCGAGACCCAGACGCTCTGCGGCACGCAGCGCGAAATGGGTGGCGATGGCGGGGATATCCTGCGGCCGTTCGCGCAGCGCGGGCAGCCGGATCGGAAACACCGCGATGCGGTACCACAGGTCCTCGCGGAAGGTGCCGGCGGACACCATGGCCCGCAAGTCGCGATTGGTGGCGGCGACCACGCGCACATCCACGGTGAGCGTCTGCTGGCCACCGACACGCTGGACGCTGC
>JBGSTQ010000334.1:0-13398 GCA_041736375.1 Thiobacillaceae bacterium | reverse complement strand
TGGCACGATGCGGATGCTGGCAGTGTAGCCAGCGTTGGATCCCGGCGGTGGCGGCATTGGCAGGCCGATGCTCGAGATCGCCGCAGCCACCAGCAGGCCGGCGGCTACGCCGACAACGCCGCCGACCAGTCCCAGCAGGGTGTTTTCCAGTAGGACTAGGCGGAAGATCTTCCGCCGCTTCATGCCCAACGCCAGCAGGGTGCCGAATTCGCCCGTGCGCTCGTAGACCACCATGTTGACAGTGCTCGCCACGCTTAGCACCAGCATGACCAGAATGATCAACTGCAATGCACCAAACTGGCGTTTGTAGAGCGCCACGGTCTTGTTGTAAAAGTCAGCGAGTTCCTGCCAGGAGTTCACCTCGTAGCCGAGCGGACCAAGCTGCTTTTTCAATTCGTTCACCGCTGCTTCGGTATGGGCGGTGTCGTCGAGCGCCACCACCACGCTGTGGATGGCGGGGGTGTAGAGCAACTCCTGGGCGGCCGCCTGCGCGATGCGCACGGCGCGGTCGTCATAATCCTTGGAAAAGCTGCGGAATATGCCCACCACGGTGAATTCAAGGGTGTTCAACGCCCCATCCGGGGTGTTGACGGTGAGATTAAGGGGGCTGCCGGTCTTGAGCTGCAGAGCGGTCGCGACGCCCTCGCCGACGATGACTCCAAACGGATTATCATCCTGCAGGGTATGCCCGGCGATGAAACTCATCGCCGTTCCCAGTCGGGCTTCCTTGTCCGCTTCCACACCCTCGCCGATGATCGGCAAGTCGGCGCGGCCGTTGTTGGCAAGCCCGGAAAAGTTCACCCGCGTCATGACGTCCTGCACGTGGGGGATCGCGCGCACCTTATCGACCAGCGGTTGCGGTTGTTCGATCAGGTAGCGTGTCGGTTCGCGCTGGCCGTACTCGAGATAGCCCGCGCGGTAAATCTGGGCGTGACCGAGGCGCGAGTGGATGGTGGACTCGCGCAACTGTACGAACACGTCCTCGACGAAGCCGCCACTGACGATGATCGCCACCACGCCGCTGACGATCGCCGCCAAGGTCAGCGCGGTGCGCAGCCGGTTGCGGAAAATGTTGCGGAAGGCGAGCTTGAACATGTTAGATGTTGTGGCGCAAGGCGTTGATGATGTTGAGGCGCGACGCCTTCCAGGCCGGGTAAAGCCCGGCCAGCGCAGTGGTGACGAAAGCGATGGCGAAGGCATTGGCAAGCACGGGCAGGGTGACGCGGATCTCCCCGGTGTAGCCTTCCTCCATCCCGGGCGGCGGGGGCATCGGGATGCCAACGAATGAAATCAGTTCGGCCAGCCCGTAGCCGATCAGCACCCCCGCCGTACCACCAATCAACCCGAGCAGCAGGCCCTCCACCGCGAAAAGCTGCATGATCTTGCCTCTTCTGAAGCCGACAGCCAGCAGGGTGCCGATTTCGCCGGTGCGTTCCAGCACGTTCATCACCAGCATGTTGGAAATGGAGAGCACGATGATGACCCCGATGATGGCGCGCAGTACGTTCATCTGCTGCGAGAACAGCGCCACGGTCTTGTTGTAGAAATCGGCGCGTTGATACCAGGGCACGAATTCCAGCCGGTGCGTCTTCTCCGGAAAACGTTTGCGGAAGCTGTCCAGATAAGCGTCGGTGCGCGCGGTCTCTTCCAGCAGCACCAGCCACATGTGCGCGCCGTCCACCCGCAGTAACGACTGCGCCAGGCCGATGGGCAGACGCAGCGCGGAATCGTCATACGCCTGGTTTGCGCTGATGAAAATGCCCGCCACCGAGGCCTCCACCGCGTTGATTCCGCCGCTTGCCGTGGTCGACAGCAGCGCCACCGTATCGCCCGGCTTCACCCCCAGGTTGCGCGCCAGCCCGCGCCCCAAGACCACCTCCTGACCCTGCGAGCCGGACAGGTTCTTGCCTTTGACGATACGGAACGCCTTGCTGAGCTCCTCTTCCCTGGCCGGATCGATCCCGTCGGCAATGAAGGAAACCGTGGTTTCACCATGGCTGATGAGGCCGCTGACCGACAGCCGTGGGGCTGCGACCTTGACGCCGGGCGTTGCTTCGATGGCCTGATGCTCGGTTGAGCCCTGGGGGACGATATAGGCAAACGGATCCGCGGCTCCGGCCCGGTTGAAGCCCGGCCGAACCACCTGGACGTGGCCCAGCTGGCCCTGGATCGTGCCTTCCCGCATGGCCCAGAAAATCCACTGCACGAAGCCGTCGGCCAGCACCATCGCGATGACCGCCATGCCCACCGTCAGCAGGGCCATGAGCGCCCGCCGCCGGTTGCGGGTGAGGTTGCGCACCGCGATCAGCAGGTTGGACATGACATTGCGTGCGGACAAAGTTCTGACCTCGTGCCTTTCGGGATACCGACCCAATTTATCAAGGAAACCATCTGAACAAGTTGGTTTGCTGTGTGGCCCGACAAGCTCACCATGAACGAAATCAACTACTTGCCGTTCGTCCTGAGCTTGTCGAAGGACTTGTTCAGATGGTCTCCTTAAGTTGGGCCACCCGATCCCTGTGGGAGCGGCCCCTCGCCGCGATTTTCGATTCCCGACCAAATTCGCGCCGGTGGCGGCGCGCCTACAGCCTTGTGTATTTCACTTTATGAAGCACCCTGGCTAAAACGGCACAAACCCTCGCAAAGATAATGCCTGTGCTATGGTTTTGCCTTCCTGAGAGCGAGTGTAATGCAAGCCCGAAACAAGCCGGTCATTCTTCTGGTTGCCGAAGCGGTCACGTTGGCCCATTTCGCACGGATTGTGGCGCTTGCCAAAGCCCTTGATGGGGACCGGTATGAGGTCGTGGTTGCCTCCGATCTGCGCTACACGGACCTTGAATCGCCGCTCGGCTCCGCTTTCCAGCCCATCCGATCCATCCCTTCAGCAGATTTCGCACAGGCACTTGCCCGCGGCAAGCCCTTATACAGTGCGGAGACGCTTGGCCGCTATGTCGAGGACGATCTGGCGCTCCTCGACCGCGTCAAGCCTGATCTCGTGGTGGGCGACTTCCGGCTGTCGCTGGCGGTGAGCGCCCCCTTGCGCCGGATTCCCTATGCGGCCGTGGTCAACGCCTACTGGAGTCCCTACGCCAATATTGCCTATCCGGTGCCCGACCTGCCCATGACCCGAATTCTGGGGGTGGCCGCCGCGCAGAAGCTCTTCGACCTGGCCCGGCCCGTTGCCTTCGCTCTGCACGCCCGTCCGCTCAACCGGGTGCGCCGCCGTTACGGCCTGCCGTCGCTGGGCAGCGATCTGCGAACCGTCTACTCATGGGGCGATTACACCCTTTATGCCGATGTGCCGGAGCTGGTGCCGATGCGGGCCATGCCTGCCAACCACCGCCATATCGGGCCGCCTCTCTGGTCAGCCCGGGTGCACCTGCCGGAATGGTGGGACCACTTGCCGCAAGACAAGCCGGTGGTCCTGCTCACTCTCGGCAGTTCGGGCCGGGCGGACCTGCTGCCAATGGCCCTGTCTGTACTTTCCGGGTTGCCGGTTACCGTCATCGCTGCCACCGCCGGCATGATCGACCTGGCCGATCTGCCCGCCAACGCTTACGTCGCCGATTACTTGCCGCTGGATCGTGCCATCCAGCGCGCCCGGTTGGTCGTCTGCAACGGCGGCAGCCTGACCACCTACCAATCCCTGGCTTTCGGGGTGCCGATCCTTGGGATCTGCTCCAACATGGACCAGTTGCTGAATATGGACGCCATCGACCGTATAGGCGCAGGCTTGTCGCTGCGGGCCGCACGTGTTAGACCGGGTCCCTTGCAGGCCTCTGCCCTGAAGCTGCTTGAAAACCCCGCCTACGCTCGGGCAGCCACACAGGCGGGGGAGCGATTCGGACAGGTGGATGCAGGCCAGCGGTTCAGGGAATTCGTCGCCGAAGTGGTAGGTTGACTCGAACCATCCAGGAAAAAATTAATGCGCAAGATCACCTCAAAGCAAATCACCCTGTTCTTTCTGATGTTGGGCCTCATTCTTGTACTCGGGGTCGGTACCGCCTACGGGCTTCTCGGCAGCTTGCCTCTGGGTGATTTTCGCGGCGTGGCGATCGTCTTTGGCTCGGTCGTGTTCGTTTATCTCTGGGCCTTTGCCGTCTACCGCCTGTTTCTGTACTTCATGCCGCTGCAGGAAGGCGATCTCGCCGAAGGCTCGCGGGAGGAGTTCGCTGCCCAGGTCAACATCCTTTTCTATCTGATGCTGTTCAATAGCTTGATCCGCACCCATTTCCTGCCGGTGCCGCTGATGCGACTGATCTATCAGGCGCTGGGCGCCCGTATGGGCGCCAACACCTACAGCGCCGGGACCCTGCTCGACCCGCCACTGACCGAGTTCGGGGCCAACTGCATCATCGGCCACGATGCCGTACTGTTCTGCCACGCCATCGAGGGCCGGCATTTCGCCCTGTCCCGCATTAACGTCGGCGACAACGTCACCATCGGGGCGACCGCCGTCGTCATGTCAGGAGTGCAAATCGGTGATGGCGCCATCGTCTCCGCCGGCGCCCTTGTGTTGAAGGATACGCAAATCGGCCCAGGGGAGGTCTGGGGGGGGGTGCCGGCGAGGCGTCTGAAATAGTCCTGCAGGCCGATGTCGGGAAATTTTACAGCCGACAGGCTTCTCGACTGTCTAGCCGCTTTGGATATGTAAAGCGTCCCCCGTAAAGGGACAGTTCACCAGATGCTTGAATACAACCTTATTCCGAAACATGGCGTATGCGCCTTGTGCAGGAAGGCTTGGACTCGAGAGCAAGCAATTCAATGGTCGTTAAGCAGCATCTGGCATTAACGCTTTTGGTTGTCGGCAAACTTTACATATCTGCCGGCTGAAACCTGTCGAAAATCACCTGTTCTGCATAACCATATGTATTAAAAAGGGAAAATATTCGTGGCACGGCCGTTGCTTATTGTTAGGCACAAAGCAGTAAGGCGGTTTCAGGCGGGGCAACCCAAGTGGTACCGGAACATCAACCTTCCATTATTTGGAGAGAAACATGAACATCAAACAATCGACACTGGCAGCCGCCGTAACTGCCGCACTCGCTTTGGGTGTCAGTCAGCAGGCTGCCGCCTATGTTTACGCAGGGGCTTCCAACCCGATTAGCAACGTGGTTATCGTATTTACAGCCGGCACGGTCGTTGATTCATTTAGCTTTGACGTTGCCAGCACTGCCAAGTTGGGCAGTACGGCGCAGGTTGCGTCTGGAGACTCCTGCGCTACCGCTAATCTGGGCGGGCCGGTGTGCTCAGCTGTATCACCGGTTCTTACATCAGGTGCGGCCAACGGTACGGGTAGCGTTCCGCTGCGCGCTGATAACGACTACAGTCTGGCTGGCCCTGTGGCTGCCGGGACGTACGCCAACTCAAACTCCGCAATTGTGACGGCGCAACTCACTCAGGGTGTGCCGAGCAGCATAGAGGCAGTCGCTGAAGCTCGAATTGAAGGAACGGGGAATGGGACTGCGGATACGGACGTTCAGTCCAACACGAACGTAACGATGAGCTTTACAACCCCCAACACCGGTTCATTTTCCTTAAGTTTTAATGCTAATCCCTATGTGGAAACGGCACTAAACACAGCTAACTTGCTCGCGGCCTCAGGCGGTGCAAATATAAATGTAACTGCAACACTTCAATCACTTGATGAAACCGTTCGAATTTCTTTTACGCCGGATTCAACAGGTTCATATACCTGCATTAGCCCCGCAAACGTTGTGACGTGTAGTACCCTAGACCCTTACACTTTGCAGCAGTCACAGAATGTGCTCGGAAATCCGAGCGACTCGATCTTTAATCCTGGCGTTGGCACCTTTCAATTGTCTGCGCTCAATATGCCGGCATTGTCATATAGACTTTACTTAACTGCGGGTGCGGGAGTAAACGTGCGTCAAGCCGTGCCCGAGCCTGGAGTCCTCGCTCTGATGGGAATCGGCCTTATGGGGTTGGGGCTTTCTGCTCGCCGCAAGAAGATTGTCTAGGGATCGATTCAACGATGCAAAAAAGCGCAGCCAAGCTGCGCTTTTTTGTTTATGTCCCCGAGAGTAAGCCAGGGGTAACACGGAAGAAATCTACCGATAAGCCTGCTCGATTGTGTCTGCTGCCCTCTCCGCGCTGTCCCAATTTTTCAGGTGCTGCGAAAACGCCAATGCCCTCATCCGGTAGGCTGGTGTGGCAAGTACCTGCTGGACGTCTTTGATCAGTTCGTCTATACCAACCCGCCGAAGGCGCCTGAGTGTGAGGCTTAGCCCCAGCCCCAATTCCTGAATTCGTTTGCCTCCATGATGCTGCTCAGCATGGGTGGCCACCACAACGCAGGGCAGGCCATAACGCAAGGCTTGATACAGGGTGCCGTTGCCGCCGTGGCAACAGACTAGATTGCAGTGCGGCAGCAGTGTGTCAACGTTAACGTATTGCTCCAGAAAAACACCCTTCGGGGCGCTGGAGTTACTCAGGCTGGCAGCACCGGTGGCGACAATGATCTGGATGCCTTGTCGGGCAAGGAGGCCTAAATGTGCCACCAGTTCATCCAGCCCCTCGCTCCCCAGGGTGAAGTAAGCCGTGGGTTTGTCAGGATCAAGCAGGTTCAGACAGCTTGGTGCAGGCAAGGTGTTGTGCCAGGTTAGTGGGCCGATATAACGGGCGTGCGGTGGCAGGGTGTTCACCGGATTGAATTCAGGGATGTCGGACAGCAGGCTCAAGTCACCTTCTTCATGCTCGTAGGCATAGCGTCGCACGAGACCGCGCTTTTTACGGATCGCGTTGATCCCGGCCATCACCAGCCGGTCATAAACCTGACGCTCGATGGCATTTTCCAGCCGGTCGGCCAGCGCCGTACCGGGCAGGCCGCCAGTCAGTTGGCGGTAGCTGAAAAATGGAATCTGTCGGTAGTTGCTCATGTGCACATTCAGCACAGCGGCGGTGGGGAGGCCGGCAATGTCGGCCGAGGTGCGCGCGCTGGGACGATTATCGAGCAGAACGAGATCGGGCTTGAAGCTTCCATATAGCGCCAACTCGGCGTCGATGAAGGTTTCTATTTCCGCTTCGCGATAGAGTGTCCAGAGTTTCTGGCTACGCACCGCCTCGACCACCCGTTCGACCGATATGTAGGGCAGTTCATGGGTGGCAAAGCCATCCCAGCCTGCGGTCGAGAGGTATTTGCCATGGCCGGCGAACGCAATCTCGTGGCCGCGCGTGCGCATGACCTTGGCGATTTCAAGCAGGCGCGAGACATGCGCCAGAGCATGGGCATTGGCAATCGCCAGGATCTTCATGTTTTGCGATTTAAGCGATTGGACCAAAAATCACTGGGCCAGTCCTTTTTGCCATCGTTGCATACAAAGCGCGGCCGCCCATAGGTTGGTCAAACGAAAATTCTCGATTGCCACACCGTTCTATTGTCCGCAATAACAAAAAGTTTTAGCGTTCGCCCAAGCCTTCAAGCAACTTCCGGGCTTCCTCTGCAGCCGTTTTATTGGTTGCCTTAGCCTTGACATTTTCAAGCATCTTTCTTGCTTCGCCGCGTTGGCCTTGCTGAATCAATACCGTGGCGAGATGCACCTGGATTTGCGCATCATTCGGGGATCGTGCGTTGGCGTCGCGCAGCAGGCTGGTGGCTCGGCTCAAATCGCCGTTTTTAAGTGTCAGCATGCCTAAAGTATCAAGTACATAGGGATCCTTGGGCGCCAACTGATAAGCGCGCTGGGCATATTCCATGGCTCTTTTCAGGTCCTTGTCTCGACTCAGCCAAGCAAGATTGTTGAGGGCCGGTACGTGTTCCGGGCTGATTTCAACAACCTTGGAATAGGTCGCTCGCGCCTCATCGTTGCGGTTCATTCCAAGATAAGCGCCCGCCAGATGGAGCAGAATCGACAGGTCTTTTGGGTGGCTTTTTAGCCAGTCCTGCATGAAGCTGATGGCGGCATCATTCTTATTCTGCAGCCACATTGAACGAACCAATAGGATCGCTATCTCGGTATCCGGATTTCTCCTGATGACTGTAGAGAAGCTTTTTTCCGCACGGGCGTAATCCTTTGTGCCAAGAGCAAACCATCCTTCGATGCCCAGCACCTCGGTTTGATCGCCGAAGTCCTGCTTGAGCTTGGTTAATGCCTTTTGTGCCTTGTCCAACTCCTTGGAGTGCACAAGCATTTTGACCTCACCAATACGCGCCGGAAGATAGCGTGGATTCAGCTTGAGAGCGGATTCCAACGCCTTGCGTACTCCGGCGTGGTCACCGCTTGCGGCAAGGCTGTTAGCATAGTGATAATGGGCTGGGGCTGACTTAGGAGCAAGTTTTGTCCAGTTTTCGAAAGTTACGCGAGCTGCTCGGAAATCACCTGCGAGCATTTGTGCCCTGCCGCGCAATTCAAGCAGCGCGGGTTGACCCTTGATCTGACTATCTGTCAGGTTTGAGGTTATTTTTAAGACATCCTGAATCCTGCCTTTGTTCAAATACTCAGCTGCGAGTTTGACTCGTGCTCTATTGGCGTCAGGGTTGTGCTGCACCACCTGCTCCAATGGGGGAATGATTGCCGCAGTCTTATCAATGCGAGACTCGATATCGACCAGCTGCAGGACGGCCTCCTCATCCAACGGGTTTGCCTTGACAAATGGCCCAAGCATATCTCTGGCCTCTTTCAGGTTACCCTTAATGGTTTCAATCTTGGCTAGTGTGCGTGTGGCCGATGGCTCGTTGGGCACGAGTTTGACTGCTTTCTCCAGTTCGGACTTCGCATTATCCCATTTTCCGAGCCTCAGATAGGAAGCGGCTACCAGCTTGATGGGATCGACTTTTTCCGGGTAGCGCAAATGAAGCCTTTTTGCCCGTTCAAGCGCCTCGTTGGGATGGTTGTTACGAAAAGCTTCCACGGCGATAAGAAATTCGCGCGTGTAATCATCACCTTTTTCAGTTGCATCGGCACGGGCTGCATTTAGCTGGTCATTGAGTTTCTCCCCTGAGATCATTTTAGCCATCAGAAGCATGTCCTGCGCCAATTTAGAGTCTGGCTCCAGTTCAGCAACTCTATTTGCATACTCCAGCGCTTTAACTGCATCACCCTCAGCCATGGCGATGTTAGTCATCAGACTCAGCGCCTCCGTATCATTCGACGAGTTTACGAGGGTTTTTTGCAGAATGTCCTTCGCGCTAGTGTATTCAGCGCGGCTTATCAGGACACTGCCTAACAGGTTATTGGCTATCTTGGAACCGGGTGCATCAGCCAAAATCTTTTGCGCATACTTAAGTGCCTGTTCGGTATTTCCAAGCCTAACTTGGGCGGTGGCTAAATAAATTCGGTTCGGGAGAAAGCCTGGGTCCAATTCGTAGCTAACTTGGAAATCCTTTGCGGCCTGCTCATAATTACCTTGCGCAAATTGGTTCAAACCCGCAACGTAATTAACATAGGGATGATCCTTAAATCCGGCGTCCTTCAATGACTTGATGTCGGCAGCAGCTTCTGCAAATTTCTTAAGCTGGATTCGCACCTGAGCCCGCTTAATTTGTTCCAAATAGGGAGCAGCCCGGTGCTTGATGGCCTGTTCGTAAGCTTTTTCCGCTTCGACCAAACGCGCCTGCGCACCTTCCAGATCGCCAAGTGCGTTCCAGGCATCAGGTGAGGTTGGGTCGGCCTTGAGCGCCTTGTCCACCCATTGGCGAGAAACGTCATACTGTCGCTGATAGCCGTGCAGAGCCGTCATCCCGATCAGGGCCGGCACGGAATCGGATTTGACCTGCAAGGCCTGTTCCAGCGTCTGCTGCGCAAGATCAAACTGCCCCTTCACGACGTAAACCTGTCCGCGCAGGCCAAGGATCGCGGCTTGGTCGGATTTGGATGTCCCGGGGGCCATCACGCTGCTTTCCTGCAGCGCGCGGTCGAATTCTCCCTGAAGGAGTAGGGCTTTTACGAGGGTCAACTGTCCTGAAGCGCGATTCAAGCCCAACTCCATGGCCTTCTGGATTTCCTTTTCCGCCCGGGCCCCCTCGCCCATGTCGGCTGCGACCTTGGCGAGCAGCCAGCGTCCCTCCACCGAATTAGGGTCCTTCTGCACCGCGCTGGACAGTTCGATCATGGCAGGGCGAAGCTCTCCTTTGTCCATGTGATCCTTGGCTTTGGCAACATGCTCGGTAGCGGTCAGGTTCTGCCCGCAGCCTGCAAGGAAGAGCAAGGTGGCTAGAAGCAGGGCACGGCCAGTGTGGGATTTATGCATGATGAAAAACCTCGGGTCTGGATCAGTAGGAAAGATTAAATCAACCACCAAGCTGTTTCAGCAAACCTTTGGCCTGCTCTTCCTGCGGGAAGTCGCGTCCGCTGTCGAGCAGACGCTTGAGCTCCTGCCGGGCACGGGTACTGTCACCCGTCTTGGCATAGGCCGCCGCGAGGTGGTAATGGATTTCTGCGGCATCGGGAACCTTGGACAAGGCTTGCTGCAGCAGCTTGAGCCCACGTTCAGGCTGTCCCTGTTGCACCAGAATCCAACCCAGCGTATCCATCACCGCAGGGTTGTCGGGTTTGAGCTTGAGCGCCTGTTCGGCAAACCCGACGGCCCGTGGGTCCTTGGTTTCGGACAGCGCCCAGGCCAGGTTGTTGAGGATGACGATATTGCCTGGGTTGCTCTGGTTTAGTTTCAAATAGTGCTCGGCGGCGGCCTTGTGCTGGTTGCGCTTCAACAGGCGCTCGGCCAGGGCCAGGCGGATGGCGGCATCCTGCGGCCGGCTGTCGAGCCAGGCGGCAAGGCGCTTTTCTCCTTCTTCTGCGCGCCCCTGGCCTTCCAGCGCCTGATATTGACGGATCAGCGACGCTCCGGAGGGTTCGAGCTTGTGCGCGCGCTCATAGGCGGCCAGAGCGTTGTCGAACTGCTTGCGAGCAAGGGCGGTGTCGCCCTCCAGCATCGACCCTGCGGCAGACTTGGGCTTTTGCTGCTGAACCTGCTTGGCGAGCTTTGTCGCGTCGTCGTAGCGTGCCTCCTTGATGTCGAGCTGGCCGAGCATGAGTTGCGCTTCCAGCAGATCGGGCTGGGCGCGCAGCGCATCCTGCAGGGACTTGCGAGCATCGGCGGCCTGCTGTGCGCTGGTCTGGACCGAAGCCAGCTTGGTCAATGGGACGGCAGGGTTGGCCGACAGCTCCACCAGCTTGCGGTAGGTGCCGATGGCGTTGGTGGTGTCGCCCAGCGCGGCCTGGATCGAGGCCAGGACATCGAGCGCGACGGGATTGTTGGGCTGCGCGTTGACGGCATCGCGGGCCATGGCCAGCGCCTTGTCGCGGTCACCCTTGGCCAGCAGGTAGCGCGCCATCACGACGCGCGGCTGCAGGGCCTGCGGATGGGCTTTGGCGGCTTTTTCCAGCCAGCCGACATAGGTCTTTTCGTCCTTCTCGAGCAAGGCGAGGTCGGCCAGCGCCAGCATGGCGTTCAGGTGCTTGGGGTCGGCCTTGAGGATGCCTTCGAAACGCTTGCGCGCCGCGGCGGGCTGCTTGTCGCGGACGTCGAGCTGCGCCAGGTTGGAGGCGGCGGGGAAGAACTTCGGGTCGAGTTTGAGGGCTTGGCCGAAGCTTTCGCGCGCCTTGGCCGGATTGTTCTTGCCCAGATACGCGGCGCCGCGATAATTCCAGCTCAGCGGGCTGGCACCCAGTTTTTTCTCCAGCGCGGCGATGCTGGCAAGCGCGTCGTCGAATTTTTGCTGCCTGAGCTGGTTGAGGATGATCACCGAATCGGCGCGGCTGCTGCTGCCTTCCATGTCGGCGGCGGCCTGCAGGTCGGCCATGGCGCGCGCATCGCCCTGAGCCAGGCGGGCAACGCCGAGTTCGGTGCGGATGGCGGCGTTGTCGGGATTGATCCTGGCGGCTTTTTCGAAGTGTTCGGCGGCTTTGTCGAAATCCTTCCTGGCCAGGGCGACCTCTCCCGCGACCAGATGGAAGCCGGCGTCGTTGACGTCCTCCGGGATGCCTGCAAGGGTGCGCGCCGCATCGTCATGGCGCCCCTGGCGCAACTGTGATGCCGCCAGCAGCCGCACCGCATAGAGGTTGCGCGGATTGGCCTTGACCGCCTTGCTGAGATGCGATTCGGCGGTCTGCATGTTGCCCAGCGCATACTCGACCGAACCGGCGAGGAGCACTGCGGGCAGGTAGTTGGGGGCAAACTTGAGTACCGTCGCCAGGTTGTCTCGAGCCGCTTCGGTCTTGTTCTCGCGGAAGTCGATCAGCGCCAGGGTATAGCGTGCCTGCAGGTCGTTGCGGGAGGCTTTGAGCACGGTATCAACTTCGCGGCGCGCATCCGCGAGACGGTTTTCCGCGATGGCGATACCGGCCAGCGCGAGGCGCGCGCCTTCATGGCCCGGATCGAGCTTGAGCGCAGCCTGGTAGGCCTCCGCCGCTTCGCCGGGCTTGCCGGTGAAGCGCAGGAGATCGCCTTTCAGCAGCCAGCCATCGCGGTTGTTCGGATCGATGCGCAAGGCTTCATCGATCTCCTTGGCGGCCTTGGCGGCATCGCCGTCGGCCAGCGACAGCCGGGCAATGGCCAGCAGCACTTCGGCATCGTCGGGTGCGACAGCCTGGGCGCGATTGAGGGTGCTGCGCGCTTCCTCCTTGTTGCCCGTGCCGAGCTGGGCGGTGGCGCGCACCACCATCATCGGCACGTCGTCCCGGTCCCCGCGGCTGACCTGCGGCAATTCTTCCAGCAGCCGCTCGAATTCACCCTGGCCGAGAAGGGCCTTCGCCAGCAGCGGATTCACCGTGTCGGCGTCGTACCCTGCCTGACGAGCGCGCTTGAGTTCCTTTTCCGCGCTGGCGAAGTCGCCTTGCTCGAGCTGCAGCCTGCCGAGCTGGAAACGCGCCTCAGCGTTGTTCTCATCCTCCTGGATGGCGGTCTTGAGCTGGATCATGGCGGCCTTGTGGTCGCCAGTTTTCAGACTTTGCCGGGCCTTTTCAACCAGGGCTTCGCTTGATTCACCCCCGCAGGCTGCCAGGCTGACTCCCAATATCAGGGTCAGGAGCAGCTTATGAGGGAGTGTGCGAGGTTGCATGGTGTGTCTCCAAAGTCGTTCTGATTGTAATCCACAGGTCCTGCAGGCCTATTTCATCCCCATCTTCGCCATCAAATCGTACAGCGTCGGCCGGCTGACGCCGAGCAGTTCGGCGGCCTGGGCGACGTTGCCGCGGGCTTGCGCCAACGCGCGATTGACGGCCATGCGATCAGCCTCGTCGCGCACCTGGCGCAGGTTGAAGGGCTGCGGTTCGGCGTTCGACACCTGCAGGCCGAGGTCGTCGGCGTTGAGCATGGGGCCGTCGGACATGATGGCGGCGCGCTTGATGAGGTTTTCCATTTCGCGCACGTTGCCGGGCCAGGCGTGGGCTTCGAGCGCGCCCAGCGCATCGGCAGTGAAGCCACGCAGGCTGCGTCCCA
>JBGSTQ010000324.1:0-12802 GCA_041736375.1 Thiobacillaceae bacterium | reverse complement strand
AGCGCCATCGAACAGCTGCGCCTGAAGGACAAGGAAGCCATGCTCACGCAGGCGCAGTTCGAGCTGCAGCTGCGCGAATCAGCCGCAGACGAGTCCGTGCTGGAAACCGGTTTTGCCGACAGCCCCAAGCCGTCGCAACTGCAGGGGCAGATCACCCGCCTGCAGAACGAGATCGCCGCGCTCGGCGCGGTCAACCTCGCCGCGCTGGACGAGCTGACCCAGGCGAAGGAGCGCGCCGACTATCTGGCCGCGCAGTCGGCCGACCTGAATGAAGCCGTCAACACGCTGGAGGACGCCATCCGCCGCATCGACCAGGAATCGCGCGCGCGGCTGAAGGACACCTTCGACACCGTCAACGCCCACCTCGGCGAGTTGTTCCCGCAACTGTTCGGCGGCGGCCAGGCCCGCCTCATCCTCACCGGCGACGAGCTGCTGGATGCCGGGGTGCAGATGTTCGCCCAGCCGCCCGGCAAGAAGAACGCCTCGATTCATTTGTTGTCGGGCGGGGAAAAGGCGCTTACCGCGTTGTCGCTGGTGTTTGCCATGTTCAAGCTCAACCCGGCGCCGTTCTGCCTGCTCGACGAGGTCGACGCACCGCTCGACGACGCCAACACCGACCGCTACTGCAACCTGGTCAAGGCGATGTCCGCCCACACCCAGTTCCTCTTCATCACCCACAACCGCGTCACCATGGAAATGGCCCAGCACCTCGCCGGCGTCACCATGCAGGAGCCGGGCGTGTCGCGCATCGTCGCGGTGGATGTGGAAGAGGCGGCGGGGCTGGTCGAGGCGGCCTGAACGCATTCACGCTGTCCGCGTGCTGAAGAGGCCCCTGGCCTTTCATCCTGCGGAGGTTTACTCCCGTCCCTCCGTCTGATCGTCCTGCCTGTCGAGTCCTCGTGTGGCAGCCGCGCTCAGTCCATGGTCAATGTCAGCAGGATGTCGGCGTACCAGGCGCAGTTCAGCCCGAGCGCCTCGTCCAGTTTCAGGTCGCGCGTACCGACATCGAGCCGTGCCGAGTGCACCCCAAGGAGCATCCATGGCAGATCGCTCCGCTTCGGGTCTTGTCCCGGAGAGCGCATCACGACGGGGGCGCCGCTGGTGCCCCGGTGGGTGCGCGCATCGGTGAGGAAGTAGCCTTGGCCCTGGAAGCGCAGGCCGAACGAGGACGCGACCACCGCATGGCGCGCCACCGGCATGTGATGCAGGGTGTCGTGGAAGCCGAGGGGAAAACCCAGCACCAGCAGCGAGGTGCCAACCTCGACCTGGTCCAGCGGACCATACAGGTGTTCCGGCGTGAAGGCGCGGTAGACCGTCATCGCCGGCAAGGCGGCGCGCTCGATCTCGATCACGGCCACGTCGATCTCTCCGGCCTTGTCGAGACCCTGGCGCCAGATGCTCTTGCCCTTGCGGTACAGCGGAATCGAGAAGCCGGTGGATTTGGCTAGGTTTTCCGGGTCGGTGTGCAGCTCGATGACGATGCGATCCGGGAAGTGCTTGCTCGGTTTGTCGATCATCACGTGGCGGCTCGTCACCAGGAACAGGCGCTGGTCGCGCGCGAAGAAAAAGCCGCTCGCATTCGTCAGCAGGCGCCGCTGCTCGTAGGTGGAAACGCGTGCGGCGGTGAGCAGGATGGATTCGATCATGGGTGGGTCATTGAATCGTGTAGGCGGGACGGATGGCAGGAAGGGCAAGGCAAAAGCATCGAATCAGCCGCCGCTCCACCGCACTCATTGTGCGCCAGCAGCGTCCAGCCAGTCCAGTTGCGCGGCTGGCGGGAAAATCCTGCGACGGCGAGAACACGCTTGCCAAATTCATCCTACAGGACTCCAATGTTCATTCGAACCAGCCGACGTGATCAATCGCCGGCAGGTGACAGGGCCAGCCCAGGCTGAACGAATCCATCCGGCATAGAATTCATCCACGATGCGCTTGCGACCCACCCAGGCCCTCTGGTTCGAGACCTACGTTCCCCACGAGCATACCGTGCGGGCCACGGAGGTGCTGGCCAGAACCGGAGTGGTTCAGTTGGAACTGGATCCCCGGGTTCCGGAGGTCGTCGACGCCGGCAAGCTGCGCTATTTCGTCGATCGTTTCCGCGAACTGGCCACCTCTCATGGCGATGACATCCCCAGTGGCCTTCAACAGCCCACGGCCCTGGTGGGCAACCCGCTGCGCCTCGCCAACCTGGCCCTGCATCGGTTACGGGTGTGGAGCGCGCGGGTCGATTTTCTCAACCAGCATGTCGCGCAGCTGCGCGCCGATCGGGACTACCTGCTGTTGCTGGAAGAGGCCCTGGAAGCGATGCACAGCGAGGGGCTGGACCTGGAAGGGGTGTTCAGGCGCACCCGGTTCCTCTGCAAGTGCCTGTTTGCCTGCCCCAAGGGCTGCTGCGGCGAAGAGCACGAACTGCGCTCCATGGCCAATGTGGTGGTGAAGGGACCGCGACACGACTTCCCATTTATGGTCGGCCTGCCTGACCAGCGCAACATCGTCGGACGGATGGTGCTGGACGAGGGCTGCGAGCAGGTGGGCATTCCAGCCTGGCTGACCGGCGACTATGACAGGCAACGGCGGCAGTTGGACTCCCATCTGGCGCAGACCAAAGCGGAAATCGCCACCCTGGAGGACGAACTCCGGGCACTGCGTTCCGACCATCTTATTGCTGAGGCGCGAGCCAACATCGATACGCTGGCCTGGTATCTGGAGCACGCCGCGAGCTACCTTGGCGAGCGGGAACTGTGCCACGTCACGGGCTGGACCACGGCGAAGGATCCGAACGCACTGCAGCGGGCATTGTGGGAAGAAGACATCCGGGTCGTCATCCGCTTTCCCGATCCGCCCGCCGACGCGAACACTCCCGTGGCCACCCTGCAGACCTGGTGGGCGCAGCCATACCGGCCCCTGTTGCTGATGTGGGGAACACCGGGACGGCAGGAGGTCGACCCGAGCGGGCTGCTGGCCCTGGTGGTGCCCCTGCTGTTCGGCTACATGTTTCCGGACGTCGGCCATGGTCTGGTGTTGGCCGTGTTCGCCCTGCTGTTTTCCAGACGCTGGCCCGATATCCGCTTCCTGATGCCCTGTGGCCTCTCCGCCATGGCGTTCGGTGTCCTGTTCGGGGAGGTGTTCGGCTTCGAGGACGTCATTCCCGCGCTGTGGCTCAAACCCCTCGACCATCCGATGGCCGTGCTCACCGTGCCCCTGTTGTTCGGGGTGGGGCTGATGCTGCTGGGTCTGCTGCTCGCCGGCTTCGAGGCGCACTGGCGAGGGAAACTGCGGGCCTGGCTGCTGGCGGATGCCGCCGTGCTGGTGCTCTATGCCCTGCTGCTGGTCGCACCATTCTTCGAGCAGGCCGTGTGGATAGCTCCGCTGGCCTTGCTGTATTTCTTCGCAGGCAGTGTTTTGCTGGACAAGGAAAGGCCGCTGATGGCGCTGGCCACGGCGTCAGGCGAACTGCTGCTGAGCCTGTTCGAACTGGTGATGAATACCCTGTCTTTTCTCAGGGTCGGTGCCTTTGCCCTGGCTCACGCCGCGCTCTCCCACGCGATCATGACCCTGGCCGGAATGGTCGAGCAGCCCGTGGCCTGGCTGCTGATCGTGCTACTGGGCAACGTTTTCAGCGTCGTCCTCGAGGGCCTGGTGGTGTTCGTGCAGACGACCAGGCTGGTGCTGTTCGAGTTTTTCATCCGCTTCCTGCAGGCGGAAGGCCGGCTTTTCCGGCCGGTGCGCAAGCCGCCTGAGGCGCGTTCCTGACCGGACTGCTGTGGGTTGAAGTTTCCAGGGAAAGCGGTGGGGAAGAGGGCAGAAGCCGCACGAACACTATGGACCCGGCCAGCTGAAGTTTGAGGTTTCGTCATTCCGGCGCTTGTCCCCGAAAGGGGAAAGCGCCGGGGCGACAGCTAAAAACATTTTCGTGCCGGATCAATAAGCTGAAGCGGCTGACCGAATCCGCTCAGAGCCGCGTCGGCTTGATCTGCCCACCCGTAGGTCGGCTGGCGTGGTATTGCCTGAGCTTCATCTGCATGTAGTCCTGCCGCTCCACTTCATGCAGTTGTCGCGCATATTGCTCGGTTGCGTTGAACCATCGGGTCAGGCGCAGTTCCTGGCGTTTGTCCGGCGGGCTGGACAGCGTGTCGAGAAAGGCATCGATCGCCAGGTAGTAGCGCATGGCATTGCGTTCCACCACGCCACGAACCCCGCCGATGTATTCGCTTTGCGAAGAGGAGGGGCTGCCGACCAGGGTAAACCCGACCTTGTCGCTGCCCAGGGTGGACAGATAGGTTTTCATGGCCATGCGCCCGGCCATGCCGTAGCTGTAGGAGTAGGTCAGATGCAGGAACGTGCGATTGCCCTTGATGGCGACCGCTTCCAGCGCGATGCGGTAGTCCCGGGTGCCGAGCGGGCCGCTGCCGGCGTCGAGTTCCACCCGGAAATAGTCGTTGCCGGAAGCCGCGGAACGGTAGCTGAAATCCATGCGGTAGGCGTCGTCCAGATCCTGTTCGACTTTTTTGCCGATGCTCATGCTGAGCTGGCTGCCGTTGCTGCCGGTCGATGCCTGGCACAACTTGGTGTTGAGGTGCAGCATCAGCACCTCGCACCAGTTGGCCGGGCCTCGTGCCGGGTCATTGAGCGCGCTCTCGACAGTGGCGAACGGATAATCCATCACGGCGTAAATATCGCCCTTGAGCGAGTTCGGCGACTCCGCCGAATCGAGATGAAGCTGACGCCGGAACGGGTTGTGGCTGAGCTGCTGAGTCAGGCTCTGGTATTTGTCGCGCAGGCCCGCGGCATCGTCCGCCGCCAGGACGGGCTGGCCATGAAACAGGCAGAGCAGCAGGAGGACGGTCAGCCCCCGCCACAATGGGCGCGGCCTGCTGCGGGCCATGCTCATCTCAGGAACAGCGACAGGCTGGCATCCCTGCGGCATGGCCGGCCGTCCACCTGACGGTGCAGGGAGACTCGGTTGATTCTGGGGGCGGAGGAAGGAGGGCATCGAAATGGGATCTGACATTTGACCCAAGTTTACCAGTCTTGCGCCGACAGGGGTTCGCCAACCATCCAGCCGTCACGCCGGCCACCGGCTTTTCAACCCTGCGCCTGAGCGCCTTTAGCGTACTCGCGCCTTGGCGAGTCGGGCCTTCAGTTCCGGCATGATGGCCGCCGCCGCCTGCTCGCCCTCCAGGATGGCCAGGTGGCGATCCTCGAAATCGGTGCTGCTCACCGCTGTCGTCTTCGGCCGGATCACCACATCCGCACCCTCCAGCTCGTGGCGGCTGATGGCATGGCCCATGATGGAAAAAGTCTGCAGCATCACGTCCAGGGTGCCGCTGAGCTTCTCCCGTCGACTCACGTTGGTGATGTCCACGGCGATGACGAAGTCCGCTCCCATGGTGCGCGCAGACTGGGCTGGCACCGGCGAGGTGAGGCCGCCGTCGACATAATCGCGGCCGCTGATCTCGACCGGCTGGAACACTCCCGGCACGGCGCTGGAGGCGCGCACCGCCATGCCGGTGTCGCCCCGGCGGAACAGCACCATCTCGCCGCTCTGCAGATCAGTGACCACCACGCCAAGGGGCTTGGGCAGATTCTGTATCGTCTGGTTTTTCACGTTCTGGTTGATGAAATCCTGCAGCAACTCGCCCTTGACGATGCCCCGATTGGGCAGGGTCCAGTCCGCCAGCATGTCCTCCTTCATTTGCAGGGCCAGCTTCTGCATTTCGAAGCCGCTCATGCCCGAAGCATAGAGCGCCCCCACCACCGAACCCGCGCTGGTGCCCACCACCATGTCCGGTACGATTCCCTGAGCCTCCAGCGCCTTGATCACGCCGATATGGGCGAAGCCCCGCGCCGCGCCGCCGCCTAGAGCCAACGCGATCTTGAGCGGCGGCTTGGACACCGTGACCGGCTTCGGCACCGGGACCGGTGTCGGGATGGGCGGCGTCGGAGGCGGTGGTGGGGTCGCGCATGCGGCAAGCAGGGCGGCAAGAAGGAGCAGGGGCAGAAGGCGCATGAACAAAATAGATTACGTGTTGGACAGCGGATTATGGCGGTGACGATCGAAGCTGTCAGGTTCGTCTGTGCGGATGGTGCCGGGTTCCGAGGTTTTAGCTGGAGTCTCGTCCACCTTTTCTGACGCCACTATCCGCGCCCCTTTGCGGAACCATGGCAGTGCACTGCGCACCATGGCCGTGCACATTTTCCTCACGGTGCCATCCGTTCAAGGTCCTTCAATCTCTTTACTATCAATTGCTTATCAAGCTGGCACGGCGTGTGCTTTTACCCAAACAACCCGATCATTCTCGTGGTTGAACACACTCAGGCACCAACGTTGGTGCGTTTTGGACAAAGGCGTCCTTCCATGCGGGCAACCGCATTGGTCGGACGCCTTTTTTTTTGCTACTGGAGCCCCGGCATGAAGAAAACGGATAGTGAAGTTGTCGTCATCCCCACCACGGAGATAAACCATGACAAACGTGATTTCCTCAAGAAGACAGCGGGTCTTTCCGCGGCGGCGGCCATCATGAGCCTGGTGCCACCGGGTGTTCGCAACTCTGCCTGGGCGGCCGGTTCGGATGCCCCGGAAAAGACCGACGTGAAGATCGGCTTCATTCCGCTGACCGATTGCGCCAGCGTCGCCATCGCAGCGGAAAAGGGCTTCGACAAGAAGTACGGCATCAAGATCACGCCGAGCAAGGAAGCCAGCTGGGCAGGGGTGCGCGACAAGCTGGTCAACGGCGAACTGGATGCCTCGCACGTGCTGTACGGGATGATCTACGGCCTGCAGCTTGGCGCCGGCGGGCCGCAGAAGGACATGGCCGTGCTGATGTCCCTTAACAACAACGGCCAGGCCATTACCCTCAACAACCAGTTGAAAGCGAAGGGCGTCACCGATGGTGCAGGCCTGGCAAAGCTGGTCAAGGCCGAGCCCAAGGAGTGGACCTTCGCCCAGACCTTCCCCACCGGCACCCACGCCATGTGGCTTTACTACTGGCTCGCCACCTACGGCATCGACCCGTTCAGGGAGGTAAAGGTGATCACCGTGCCGCCGCCGCAGATGGTGGCCAACATGCGGGTCGACAAGATGGATGGCTATTGTGTCGGCGAGCCCTGGAACGCCCGCGCCATCCACGACAAGATCGGCTTCACGGCTGTGACCAGTCAGGACATCTGGACCGACCACCCGGAAAAGGTCCTCGGCACGACGCTGGAATTCGTGCAGAAGTACCCCAACACCGCGCGCGCCATGGTCGCCGCCATCCTCGATGCGTCGAAGTACATCGACACCATGAGCAATCGCTCCGAGGTGGCCCGCATCATCTCCGCCAAGTCCTACGTCAATACCGAGTTCGACGTCATCGAGGATCGCATGCTCGGCCAGTACGACAACGGCATCGGCAAGAAATGGCAGGACGCCAACTACATGAAGTTCTACAACGACGGCAAGGTGAACTTCCCCTACCTGTCGGACGGCATGTGGTTCCTCACCCAGCACAAGCGCTGGGGGCTGATCAAGGATCACCCGGATTACCTGGCGGTGGCGAAGAAGGTCAACCAGATCAACTTGTACAAGGAAGCGGCAACGCTGGCCAAGGCCCCCGTGCCGAAGTCGGAGATGCGCTCGCACAAGCTGATCGACGGCGTGGTCTGGGACGGCAAGAACCCGAAGGCCTACGCCGACGGTTTCAAGGTGAAGGCGTAGGGCGGATCAGTGCAGCGTAATCGGCAGCGTTCGGCGGGTAATGGCCTTCGGCCTTACCCGCCTGACAAGAAAAGAGGAATTTGACATGAGCGCAGTCTCCATTGAAGAAAGCAGCTTGCAGGACATCATGAAGCAACCCGAAACGATCAGCATCGATCCGGCCGAAGCCCCGGTCAAGCCGCGTCCGGCCCCGCTGTTCGAAACCGAGCGCGGACGCGCCATGCTGGAGGGCTTGGGCACGGCATTCCGCTGGGCCATTCCCCCGGTCATCGGCATCGTCCTGTTCATCTTCCTCTGGCAGATCGTCTCGGCCAGCGGCGGCGAAAGCGGGCTGCCCGGCCCGGTGAAAACCTGGGAATCCGCCCAGGTGCTGTTTGCCGATCCCTTCTACGACAACGGCCCCAACGACAAGGGCATCGGCTGGAACATCCTGCATTCGCTCTACCGCGTCGGCGCCGGCTTCGGCCTCGCAGCCCTGGTCGGCATTCCCCTCGGCTTCATGATTGGCCGCTTCGCCTTTCTCTCCGGCATGCTTTCGCCGATCATCAGCCTGCTGCGTCCGGTCAGCCCGCTGGCCTGGCTGCCGATCGGCCTCTATGTGTTCAAGGAAACCGAACCGGCGTCGCTGTGGGTGATCTTCATCTCCAGCATCTGGCCGATCATCCTCAATACCGCCGCGGGCGTCGCGCGGGTGCCGCAGGATTACCTCAACGTGGCGCGGGTGCTCAACCTGTCGGAGTGGAAGATCTTCACCCGCATCCTCTTCCCGTCGGTCCTGCCGCACATGATGACCGGCATCCGCCTGTCGATCGGAGTCGCCTGGCTGGTCATCGTCGCCGCCGAGATGCTGACCGGCGGTACCGGACTGGGTTTCTGGGTGTGGGACGAATGGAACAACCTCAACGTCGAGCACATCATCATCGCCATCTTCGTCGTCGGCATCGTTGGCCTGCTGCTGGAGCAGATCCTGATGCTGATCGCCAGGCGGTTCAATTACGAATGATCACGGTCATTCCGGCCTGCGCCGGAATGACGAACACGGAGAAAACCATGCACAACTACCTGACTATCGAAAACGCCCGGATGGTGTTCGACACCAAGAAGGGCAAGTTCGTCGCGCTGACCGACATCAACCTGAACGTCAAGCAGGGCGAGTTCATCTCGCTGATCGGCCACTCGGGCTGCGGCAAGTCCACCCTGCTCAACCTGGTGGCGGGGTTGCTCGATGCCACCGACGGCGTGCTGCTGCTCAACGAGCGCGAGATCAAGGGGCCGGGTCCGGACCGCGGCATGGTCTTCCAGCACCATTCCCTGCTGCCCTGGCTCTCCTGCTTCGGCAACGTCCACCTGGCGGTGGAGCGCGTATTCGGCGCCAAGGAATCGAAAAGGCAGCTCAAGGCCCGCACCGAAGCCGCTCTCGAACTGGTGCACCTGGCGCACGCCATGCACAAGTTGCCGGGCGAGATTTCCGGCGGCATGAAGCAGCGTGTCGGCATCGCCCGCGCGCTGGCGATGGAACCCAAGGTACTGCTGATGGACGAGCCGTTCGGCGCGCTCGACGCCCTGACCCGCGCCAGCCTGCAGGATGAGCTGATGCGCATCGTCAGTGAGACGCAGGCGACGACGCTGATGGTGACGCACGACGTCGACGAGGCAGTGCTGCTCTCCGACCGCATCGTGATGATGACCAACGGTCCCGCGGCGACCATCGGCGAGGTGCTGACCGTCGACCTGCCGCGTCCGCGCGACCGCCTGGCGCTGGCGGGGAACGCCCGCTATCACCACCTGCGCGGGCAGGTGCTGGAATTCCTCTACCAGAAACAACTGAAGCAGGCCGCCTGAGGGGACTGTCATGGAGAAGATGAAACTGGTTCTGGTCGGCAACGGCATGGCGGGCATGCGCACCCTCGAGGAACTGCTCAAGGCCGCCCCCGACAAGTACGACATCACCGTGTTCGGCGACGAGCCGCAGCCTAACTACAACCGCATCATGCTGTCGCCGGTGCTGGCCGGCGAGCAGACGGTGGAGCAGATCATCCTCAATAGCCGCGAGTGGTACGCCACACACGGCATCACCCTGCACACCGGCAAGCGCATCGTGAAGATCGACCGCACGCGACGCGAGGTCGAGGCCGACGACGGCACCCGCACAGGCTATGACCGGTTGCTGCTGGCCACCGGCTCGAAGCCCTTCATCCTGCCGGTGCCGGGTGCCGACCTCGAAGGCGTGATCGGTTTTCGCGACATCGCCGACGTCGAGGCGATGATCGACAGCTCGAGCCGCTACCAGCATGCCGTGGTCATCGGCGGCGGCCTGCTCGGCCTCGAGGCCGCCAACGGCCTGAAATCACGCGGCATGGACGTCAGCGTGGTGCACATCGCCGACTGGCTGCTGGAGCGCCAGCTCGACGAGCCCGCCGCCCGGCTGCTGCAGCGCAGCCTGGAAGCCAGGGGCCTGAAGTTCCTGCTGCACAAACAGACGGCAGAACTGGTCCGCGGCGAAAGCGGCCGGGTGTGCGCGGTGAAGTTCAAACCCGACCCGGGCAAGGGCGAAGGGGAGGGCGAATCGGTTCCGGCCGACCTGGTGGTGATGGCGGTCGGCATCCGTCCCAACACCGCGCTGGCGGAATCCGCCGGCCTGCATTGCGACCGCGGCCTGCGCGTCAGCGACACCATGCAGACCGTCACCGACCCGCGCATCTACGCGGTGGGCGAGTGCGTCAACCATCGCGGCACCGCCTATGGCCTGGTGGCGCCGCTGTTCGAGCAGGCCAAGGTCTGCGCCAACCACCTGGCCGAGCATGGCGTCGGCCGCTATCAGGGCTCGATGACCTCGACCAAGCTCAAGGTCACCGGCATCGACCTGTTCTCGGCCGGCAACTTCATGGGCGGGGAAGGGCACGAGGAAATCGTATTCCAGGACGTCGCCGGCGGCACCTACAAGAAGCTGGTGCTGAAGGACAACAAGCTCGCCGGCGCGGTGCTCTACGGCGACACCCTGGACGGCACCTGGTACTTCGAGCTGATGCGCGACGGCACCAACGTCGGCGACTACCGCGACAAGCTGCTGTTCGGCCGCCACCACATCGGCGATTCGGGCGCCGGCGGCGGCGACGAGAAAATGCGCGTGCTGTCGATGCCCGACACAGCCGAGATCTGCGGCTGCAACGGCGTATGCAAGGGCGACATCGTCCGCGCCATCGTCGACAAGAAGCTCTTCACCCTCGACGAAGTGCGCGCCCATACCAAGGCCTCAGGATCCTGCGGCTCGTGCACCGGCCTGGTCGAAACCCTGCTCGCCGCCACCGTCGGCGGCGACTACTCGACGGCGCCCTCGAAGAAACCGCTGTGCGGCTGCACCGAGCACACCCACGACGAGATCCGCGCCGCCATCATGGGCAACGGCCTCAAGAGCCTGCCGGAGGCGATGCGCTTTCTCGACTGGAAAACCCCGGACGGCTGCAACAAGTGCCGCCCCGCCATCAACTACTACCTGCTCTGTGCCTGGCCAATCGACTACCAGGACGATGCCCAGTCGCGCTACATCAACGAGCGCGCGCACGGAAACATCCAGAAGGACGGCAGTTTCTCGGTGGTGCCGCGCATGTGGGGCGGGCTGACCAATCAGAAGGAACTGCGCGCCATCGCCGACGTGGCTGAGAAGTTCAGGGTGCCCGAGATGAAGGTCACCGGCGGCCAGCGCATCGACCTCTTCGGCGTGAAGAAGGAAGACCTGCCCGCCATGTGGAAGGATCTCAGCGCAGCCGGATTCGTCTCCGGCCACGCCTACGGCAAGGCCATGCGCACGGTGAAGACCTGCGTCGGCGCGAAGTGGTGCCGTTTCGGCACCCAGGATTCCACCGGTCTGGGCGTCAGGCTGGAGCAGCTGACCTGGGGTTCGTGGATGCCACACAAGTTCAAGCTGGCGGTGTCGGGCTGTCCGCGCAACTGCGCCGAGGCCACCATCAAGGACTTCGGCGTGGTTTGCGTCGATTCCGGCTACGAACTGCACGTCGGCGGCAACGGCGGCATCAAGGTGCGCGTCACCGACCTGCTGTGCAAGGTCGAGACCGAGGAGCAGGTGCTGGAATACTGCGCCGCCTTTACCCAGCTCTACCGCGAGGAGGCCCATTACCTTGAGCGCACCGCGCCCTGGGTCGAGCGCGTCGGTCTGGCGCACATCAAGGAGAAGGTGGTGGACGACGCGGCCAATCGCCAGGCGCTCGCCGAGCGTTTCCGCATTTCGCAGCTGTCCGCCCAGGTCGACCCCTGGAAAGCCCATACGGAAGGCGATGCCGTGCGCGAATTCATCCCGATCCAGGTCGCCAAGCTCGACGTGGCCGCTTGAAACTTCAGAGGAAAATAGACATGAACGAATGGATCGAAGTGGCCCGCGTTGACGACATCCCGCGCCAGGGGGCACGCGTGGTCAGGACCGCCGCCGGCGACATCGCGGTGTTCCGCACCGTCGACGACGAGGTATTCGCCTTGCTTGACCGCTGCCCGCACAAAGGTGGCCCGCTGTCGCAGGGCATAGTCCACGGCAAGAAAGTGGCGTGCCCGCTGCACGACTGGAAGATCGCCCTCGATACCGGGCTCGCGGTGGCGCCCGACGAGGGCTGCGCGGCGCGCTTTCCGGTACGGGTCGAGGCGGGGAGGGTGAGCCTGATGCTGGCGCCGGAAGCAGCAGGGCTGACGCATGCCTGAAGTACCTCCTTCTGTGGGAGCGACGCCTGCGTTACAGGCCGTGGGGACGCCGGTTCAGTTGATCGCCCCGGGGGCGGGGCTCCCACAAGATCATGACCCGATGGCGGGCGTACCTGAAGTACCTCTTCCTGTGGGAGCGACACCTGCGTTACAGGCCGTGGGGACGCCGGCTCAGTTGATCGCCCCGGGGGCGGGCCCCCCCCAAGATCGTGACCCGATGGATGGTGTGCCTGAAGTGCCTCTTCCTGTGGGAGCGGCGCCCCCGCCGCGATTCGGCGCATCCATGAGCGACGCAATCCGCACCACTTGTCCGTATTGCGGCGTCGGCTGCGGCCTTTTGGTCAGCCGCGATACGGGCGAGGCGGGCTGGCGTGTGCGCGGCGACCCCGGGCATCC
>JBGSTQ010000313.1:0-2206 GCA_041736375.1 Thiobacillaceae bacterium | reverse complement strand
CCGGCGAGGCGAATCGCTGCCGCAATGCGGGCACCGGCGCCCTGGCCCTGCACCGGGGCTGGGTAGAGGATCACCGGCAGCCCCGGCATGCGCCGCGCCAGGACGGTCAGCACATCTTGCAAGGCGGCGGCCTGGGGCGAGGTCACGATTCCAAGGCAACGCGGAAAGCCCGGCAAGGGGCGTTTTCTTCCGGCGTCGAACAGGCCTTCGGCCTCCAGCTTCGCCTTGAGCTTGAGGAAGGCCTCGTACAGCCGGCCCGCACCGGCGCGGCGGATGGCTTCGGCCCCCAGCTGGAATTCGCCGCGTGCCTCGTACAGGGAGGGTAGGGCGCGTACTTCCACATGATCGCCGTTGGCCGGGGTGAACTCGGCGAACTGGTTGCGCCCGCGGAACATGACGCAGCGCACCTGGGCGCTGGCGTCCTTCAGGGAAAAGTACCAGTGACCCGAAGCGGCTGCGGTGAAATTGGAGATTTCGCCTTCCACCCACAACAGGGGGAGGGCGGCTTCGAGCGCCCGCCTTGCCATCCGGTTGAGTTCGCTAACCGTGAGTACCGGCGGTTCATCGCGGGGGAACAGGGGGCTGTCATCGGCATTCGTCATGGCGGCAGGATAGCGGTTTCATGCACAGCCAACAATTTTTCATCTGAATTACACAAATTACCTCTTGACGATCGCATGAATTTTGTAGTCTATTGATTTAATTGGATTATTTTAAATGGTCATTTTTTAGGCCGTGAACGCGTTTCCTTGATGTGCGGCGATTCGGGGGTCGCTGGAGGCATATGCGCACAGAGTTATCCACACGTAATGTGGAGAACTTTTTCGACACCTGACCAGGCTGAGTTGAGTGCGTCGGCTGCCGGACCGGAACGGCGTTTCAAGGCCGAAAAATCCTGTGGCACAGGGCGGACTCCGTGTCATGGCTTTCAATTCCTGCTTGCACAAACAGGCGGGGGGGGGCACCATTTCGCCTGTTCTGTTTCCTGGAGTGTTCACCTGTGCTTGCCATCATTGAGGCCGCCGGCTGGCCAATCTGGCCGCTGATTCTGGCGTCTGTCCTTGCCGTCGCGATTATCATCGAGCGTTCCTATTCCCTGCGTGCCAAGGAGGTGGTGCCCCCCAGCCTGCTGGTCGAAACCATCAGGGAATTCGAGGGACGGGGGGTGACCCAGGAACTGCTGACCAAGCTGACCGACCATTCGCCGCTGGGGCGGGTCTTTGCGACCGCACTGAAAAACGCGAACAGCTCGCGCGAGGTGATGAAGGAGTCGATCGAGGAGTCGGGGCGGGCGGTGACTCACGAACTTGACCGTTTCCTGATCTCGCTCGGCACGATCGCCAGCATGGCGCCGCTACTGGGCCTGCTTGGCACGGTGATCGGGATGATCGAGATCTTCGGGGCGCAGACCGCGACCGGGACCAATCCGGGCCAGCTTGCCCACGGCATTTCCATCGCGCTCTACAACACGGCGTTCGGCCTCATCATCGCCATTCCGGCGATGATTTTCTACCGCTATTTCCGCGCCAAGGTGGAAGGCCTGGTGGTGGACATGGAGCAGCAGGCGATCAAGCTGGTGGAAATCGTCCACGGCGACCGGAAATAAGCCATGAATTTCCGTCGAGGCCGCCGTGAAGACTATCCGGATATCAACCTGATTCCGTTTATCGACATTCTGCTCGTCATCGTCATTTTCCTCGCGGTGACCACCACCTATGCGCGTTTTGCCGAGCTGAAGATCAACCTGCCCACCAGCGGCGCCGAGCAGACCCAGACCCGCCCGCGGCAGATCGAGGTGGCGGTGGCGGAAAACGGTCAGTATCAGATCAATGACGCACCGTTGCGCGAAGGATCGGTGGAGGCCCTGGCCGATGCCCTGAAACGCGCCGCCGGTGGCGAGGCCGAACCGGTCGTGGTGATCAATGCCGATGCCCGCGCCGCACACCAGTCGGTGATCAACGTCATGGAAGCCGCGCGCCGGGTGGGCATGAGCCGCATCACCTTTGCCACGCAGACGTCCGAATAAGGCCCGGGCGGCACGCCCATGACCGCCCTGCAGCGTCACTGGACACGCCGCACCCTCCTCAGCACGTTGCTGCTGCCTCTCGCCGGGCTGTTTGCTCTGGCCGTCCTGCTGCGGCGAACGGCCTACCGGCACGGCTGGCTACGGTCGGTCCATGTCGGCGAGCCGGTCGTGGTGGTCGGC
>JBGSTQ010000290.1:0-1950 GCA_041736375.1 Thiobacillaceae bacterium | reverse complement strand
CTCCTCCTGTGGCGACAGCGACTCCCCAGCCTGCGGTTCCCATGCCGCACCGGTCCGCACCACGCGAAGCTTCGACAAAGCCGGCCACCCCGCGACTGGTTCTGTCCGGAAAACGCTCGCTGCCCGACGCCGGCAAGGCGCCGGTTGGCCTGAAGATGGATACCACCCTACCGGATCTGTCGCGCCCACGCGCCACCGAACTGAGCGCCACCGAACTGTCGGATGAAAACACGGCACTAACCCGCAAGCTGGCCTATCTGGAGTCGCAACTGGCTGCTCTGCATAAACGCAACACCGAACTCGAAGCCCAACGCGCTTCCGCTTTGGTCAACGCTCCGAAACCGGTAGCAGAGAATCCGCCGCAGTGGCCACTCTATCTCCTCGGATTTGGCCTGCTGACCGGCGGCGGCGCGTTGGCGGCGTTGATTCGCCGTCGCAGGCACCAGCACGGCGACATGGTCGAGGCGGCGCTGTGGACGAGGTCCGAGGCGGCCGGCTTCGACATCGAACCGCCGCTGCCGAAGGAAGACAGCCTGCCAGAGGAGAAAACGCCACCACCCGCACCGCAGCGCATGGCGGAAATTCCCCAGCCCGTCCTGCCGCAAGGTACCGAGGTCAAGGAGGACATCCTCGACCAGGCCGAGGTCTATGTCGCCCACGGCCACGCCAGGCTGGCGATCCGTCTGCTGCAGGAACACCTGCGCGAAGCGCCCACCGAATCGCCGGTGCCCTGGCTGCTGTTGCTCGACCTGCTGCATCGCGAGGGCGACACGCCCAGCTATGAAGCGGCCAGCGCCGAGTGCCGCCGGCATTTCAATATCAATATCTCGGAGCATCCGCTGTCGCAGGACCTGAACAAGGGTCTCGGCCTGGAATCCTATCCGCATATCCTCGACATACTGTCGCATGCCTGGAATACGCCGGAGGTGGTGGCCGTATTCCATGACCTGATCTATGACAATCGTGGCGGCACGCGCATGGGCTTCGAGCCCGGTGCCTACCGCGAAATCCTGATGCTGCGCGCCATCGCACTGGAAAACGTGCTGCCGATCGCGGCCTGACCGCGTTCCGCCCGAGGTCTGATCACACAGGCCGCTTCACCAAACCGTCACCCAAGTTTCATCAGGCTGTCGCAGCCGGCGCGCATGCTCGCGCCCATGGACGCCGCTGATTTCACCTGCCAGCACCTGCCACCGCGCCGCCCGCAATTGCGCATCGCGGTGGTAACCGAGACCTATCCGCCCGAGGTCAACGGCGTGGCGATGACGCTTGGCCGCCTGGTCGGCGGTCTGCAGGCGCGCAACCACCAGGTGCAGCTGATCCGACCACGCCAGCGTGCGGAAGACCAGCCCAGGCCCACACCCAATCTGACCGAGCACCTGCAAAGCGGCATCGCCCTGCCGCGTTATGACGGCCTGAACATGGGTCTGCCGGCGAAAGCGGCCCTGACCCGGCTGTGGACGCTCAATCGGCCGGACGTGGTGCAGATCGCTACCGAAGGCCCGCTCGGCTGGTCGGCCCTGGCGGCCGCCAACAAACTGCGGCTGCCGGTGGCGAGCGACTTTCACACCAATTTCCACAGCTACAGCAGCCACTACGGCTTCGGCCTGCTGCGCCGCGCCATCGTCGCCTATCTGCGCAAATTCCATAACAAGGCGGCGGTGACCCTGGTGCCGACCGACGGCATCCGCCGCGAGTTGCTGTCCTGCGGCTACGAGAACATCGAGATCATCGCCCGCGGGGTGGATACCACGCTATTCAACCCCGGACGCCGCGACCCGTCCCTGCGCGCCCGCTGGGGGCTGAAGGGGGACGAAACCGCGGTGCTGTATGTCGGGCGCCTGGCGGCGGAGAAGAACCTGCCGCTGGTGTTCCAGGCCTTCGACGCGATGCAGGCCGCGCACCCATCGAGCCGCCTGGTGCTGGTCGGCGATGGCCCGGAGCGTGCCA
>JBGSTQ010000266.1:0-2855 GCA_041736375.1 Thiobacillaceae bacterium | reverse complement strand
ACCACGTCGCCGCAGTGCAGCACCGCTTCGGCGCCGTGCGCCCTGGCGTGCTCGACCGCCGCACCGAGCAGGCGCCGGTTGTCGTGGGAATCGGAAAGGATGCAGATTTTCATTCGTTTTCAAGTGATCGGGGGTCAGGATTGGAGCGGCCTGCGGCCGCGCCTATTCAAGAAACGCGACAGCGTGAGCCCCTGAATCCTGACCACTGCTGTCAAAATGCCGGCTTGTCCTTGGCGTTGCGGTAACGCTCCACTCCGGCGAGGATTTCGGCGCGGGCGTCGTCCGCTCCCGCCCAGCCTTCGACCTTGACCCACTTGTTCTTTTCAAGGTCCTTGTAGTGCTCGAAGAAGTGCGAAATCTGCGCCAGCAGCAGCGGCTGCAGGTCCCCGGGTTTCTGCACGTCCTTGTAAAGGCCACAGAGCTTTTCCACCGGAACGGCCAGCAGCTTGGCGTCCACCCCGGCTTCGTCGGTCATCTTCAGCATGCCGACCGGGCGGCAGCGCACCACCACGCCGGTGATCAGTGGTATCGGCGTGATCACCAGCACGTCGACCGGATCGCCGTCCTCGGACAGGGTGTGCGGAATGTAGCCGTAGTTGCACGGATAGTGCATGGCGGTCGACATGAAACGGTCGACGAACATCGCGCCGGATTCCTTGTCGACCTCGTACTTGATCGGTTCACCGTGAGCAGGAATTTCGATGATGACGTTGATGTCGTCAGGCACATTGCGGCCGGAAGGGACTCGATCGAGGCTCATGATGAACACCAGTGAAGATTCGGAAAGCGCGCATTATACGCATTCCCGACCGCCTCGAACGCGGCGCCATTCGCCTGGATTGCCGCGCCACGGGAGGGGTTGACAACTGGTTCTAACCAGAACTATATTTAGTTCTGGTTAGAACTTTCTCGCATCACCCCATGGACAACACCCCCTTCCTGCCCTGCCTGAACGAACTGGTGCGCTGTTACCAGGCGTTCGAAGCCTACTCCACCGCGCACATCCGCGAGATAAACCTGACCGCGCCGCAATTCGACATCATCGCCACGCTGGGCAACACCCCCGGGATGACGCCGAAGGAACTGGGCGAACACACCCTGATCACCAAGGGCACGCTGACCGGGATCATCGATCGCCTGGAGGCGAAAAACCTGGTGCAGCGCATCGCCCACAGCAGCGACGGGCGCAGTCAGATCGTCCAGCTGACCGAGGCTGGCAATGCCCTGTTCGATGCGGTCTTTCCTGCGCACATGGCGCATCTGCGCAAGGCTTTCGCCGCCTTCACGGCGAAAGACTACGCCCGCATCGAAGCGGCGCTGGCGGAGTTGCGCCAAGCATTCGTTGCCGCCGGAGCGCATCTGTGAATGCCCGTTTGAACGATCCCCCTCACCTTTTTCCACCCGTCACAGGAGTCTCGCCATGAAGCTTTCCGCACCGCTCGCCCTCGCCTTTTCCACTCTGCTCAGCTCGGCCGCATTTGCCGCCCCGGAAACCTATGTAATTGACGGCACCCATACCTTCCCGCGCTTCGAATACAGCCACTTCGGCTATTCCACGCAATCCAGCCGATTCGACAAGACCAGCGGCACGGTCACCCTGGACCGCGCCGCCAAAACTGGCTCGGTTGACGTCGTGATCGACGCTGCCTCGGTCAGCACCGGCTACGCCGTGTTCGACCAGCACCTGCGCGGCGAGGATTTTTTCGACACGGCGCGGCATCCGGCCATCACGTTCAAATCCGACACGCTGCAATTCGACGGCGACAAGCTTGCCCGGGTAAAAGGCGTGCTGACCATCAAGGGAATCGCCCAGCCGGTGACGCTGAACGTGACCTCCTTCCACTGCATGCCGCATCCGATGCGCAAGAAGGACGCCTGCGGCGCCAACGCCACGACGCAGATCAAGCGCTCGGATTTCAACATGGGCAAGCACGTGCCCCACGTCAGCGATGCGGTCACGCTGACCATCCCGATCGAAGCCGTCAAGCCCTGATGTCAGATCCGAAAAACCCATCCAGCGAAGGAACAGCATGAACTCTTCAGCCCATTCGACCATCGATCTTTTCTCGCCGGTGCAGCTCGGCCCCTACTCGCTGAAAAACCGCATGGTGATGGCGCCGTTGACGCGCAACCGTGCGGGCGCGAACGGCGTCCCGCAACCCCTCAACCGCGAGTACTACACCCAACGCGCGAGCGCCGGCCTGATCATCAGCGAAGGTGCACAGATCAGTGCCGCAGCGGTCGGCTATCCCGGCACGCCCGGCATCCACAGCGCCGAACAGGTGGAGGGGTGGCGCAGCATCACCGCCGCGGTGCACGCTGCGGGCGGACGGATTTTCCTGCAACTGTGGCACTGCGGGCGGGTGTCGCACCCCTCGCTGCTGCCGGGCGGCATGGCACCGGTGGCGCCCTCGGCGGTCAAGCCCGCTGGTGAGGTAATGACCTACGAGGGAATGCGTCCCTACGAGACGCCGCATGCGCTGACTCTGGACGAGATTCCCGGCATCATCGAACAGTACCGCCATGCGGCCCGCTGCGCGCTGGAAGCCGGCTTCGACGGCGTGGAAATCCACGCTGCCAACGGCTATCTGCTCGATCAGTTCCTGCGCGACGGCAGCAACCAGCGGAACGACGCCTACGGTGGCGACATCGCCAACCGTGCACGCCTGATGCTGGAGGTGACCGAGGCCGTATGTGAAGTGTGGGGTGCGCAACGTGTCGGCATCCGCCTGTCGCCGCTGCAGCCTTTCAACGACATGCGCGACAGCCATCCCGAGGCGACCTTCGGCTACGCGGTCGACGCGCTCAACCGCTTCGGCCTCGCCTATCTGCATGTCACCGAGATGGGCAGCCAC
>JBGSTQ010000258.1:0-7474 GCA_041736375.1 Thiobacillaceae bacterium | reverse complement strand
GGGCACGGCCGGGCTGGATTTCGATCCGCGTCATGCCCAAGGGGCCCTCGACGCTGACGAGGCGGGCGCGGGCAAGCGAAGACGTTTCCACCACCTGTCCCGCCACCCGGATGATGGCGGTATCGCCGCGACCGCCGCCCCACGAGAACAGCGCGAGGCCGGCGACGACAAACCCGCCTGCCGCGAGCAGCAGAAAATCGCCTGGTCGCAGCAGCGTCATCGGTCAGCTCAATTCGCGATGGCGCACCAGCACCTGCTCGCGCATGCGGAAGGCGGCGGCCAGCGTCTCGGCGAAATACACGCTGCGGTGCTGCCCGCCGGTGCAGCCGATGGCGACGGTGAGATAGGCGCGATGGTCGCGGATGAAACAGGGCAGCCAGTTCTCGACGAAGCCGCTGATGTCGGCCAGCATCGCCATGGCGTCTGGGCTGGCCTCGATGTAGTCCCTGACCGCCTGGTCGCGCCCGGTGAGCGGGCGCAGTTCGGGAACGTAGTGCGGGTTGGGCAGGCAGCGCACGTCGAACACCAGATCGGCGTCGAGCGGAATGCCGTGCTTGAATCCGAACGACTGGAACAGCAGGGTAATGCGCGAGCGGTCCTGCTGGATCAGGTCCTTGATCCAAAGCCGCAGCGCCGACGGCGAGAGGTCGCTGGTGTCGATGCGATGACCGAGCGGGGCGATATCGGCAAGCTTCTCGCGTTCGAGCTGAATCGCTTCCTGCAGCGAAACCGTGTCGCTGGAAAGGGGGTGGCGGCGCCGCGTTTCGGAAAAGCGCTTGACCAGCGACAGGGTCTTGGCTTCGAGGAAGATGATGCGCAGATCGGCGCCCCGGCCGCGCAGCGATTCGGCGATGTGAGGCAGTTGCGAGAAGCTTGCGCCGCTGCGCGCGTCGATGGCGATGGCGATGCGTTCATGGCCTTCACGGCCGAGGTGATCGACCAGGCTTTCGAGCATGGGCAACGGCAGGTTGTCGACGCAATAATAGCCGGCGTCTTCCAGCACTGCGATGGCGATGCTCTTGCCTGATCCCGACAGCCCGGAGACAAGGACGATCTGCACCTCAGTCCCCCTTGTCGATGGCCGCCTGCTGGCGGGCCATGAACTGATCGACCGGATTGATGCCGCGGCTTTTGAGGATGTGATTGCGCACCGCCACCTCGACTAGCACCGCAAGGTTGCGGCCCGCCGCCACCGGAATCCGCACCTTGGGAATGGCGACGCCGAGGAGGGTCTCGGTCGAGGCGACCATGTCGAGGCGGTTGAGGCCGATCTCGCCGATTTCGTCGGGGTGCACCAGTTCGACGATGAGCTTGAGGTTTTTTCGCAGCTTGACCGCGGTCTCGCCGAACAGAAAGCGGATGTTGAGGATACCCAGGCCACGGACTTCGAGAAAGTCGCGTAGCAAGGTCGGACAGGAACCCTCCAGCGTCTCGGGCGCGACATGCTTGAGTTCCACGACATCGTCGGCGACCAGGCGGTGTCCGCGGGTGACGAGTTCCAGCGCCAGTTCGCTCTTGCCCACCCCGGCATCGCCCTTGATCAGCACGCCGGAGCCCAGCACTTCGAGGAAGACACCGTGAACCGAGGTGAATTCGGCCAGCTTCTGGGTCAGGTAATGCCCCAGGTAAGACATCAGTATCGGGCTGGCAAGTGGCGATGTCAGCAGCGGTGTTTCGGTGCGATCCGCACTTTCCTTGAGCATGTCGGGAACCGCTTCGCCATTCGAAACGATGATCGCCGCCAGTTCAGTGGAAAACAGATGGTCGATGGCCTCTGCCAGCCCGGATTCGGTGAGGCCCTGCAGAAAGGTCATTTCGGCGCAGCCGAGCACCTGAACCCGGTTCGGATGGACAAAATTGAGATGGCCTATCAGCGCCAGCGTCGGTTTCTGGATGGTTTCGGAAGAGAGCTTGCGCTGACCGCCATTGCGCCCTGCAAGCCATTGCAGGCTGAGCTGCTCCGCCAGGTCGCGGAACAGCTCCTCGACCGTAACGCTGATCAGCTCGTCCATGCGCCAAGCAGCGCAATCAGTTCCGGCACCGTTTCCATCTCCAGCATGCGCTTGCGCATGGTTTCATCACCGAACATCTGGGCCAGTTCGCCGAGTATCTGCAGATGAACTTCGTTGGCGTCCTTGGGGACAAGCAGGATGAAACACAGGGAAACCGGCTGGTTGTCGGGTGCTTCGAACTCCAGCGGGGTTTTCAGGCGGTACAAGGCGCCGCTCGCTTCAGCGAGACCCTTGATCCGGCCATGCGGGATGGCGATTCCATACCCCAGCGCAGTCGAACCCAGGCGTTCGCGTTCGAACAGACTGGTGAACACTTCAGTCGATTTCAGTCCGTGGGTTCTGGCAAACAGTTCGGCCGCATGCTCGAACAGCTTTTTCTTGCTGGAGAATGTGACATCCAGCAGGGTGGTTTCGGGCGAGATTAGGGGTGAAATATGGTTCATGCCGGGTCGCGATGCCGCTACTAGGGATTGACGCGACGGGATTATAAGCCCGGGAGGACATTATCGTCCCCCCCGTGACCCTGCTGTCATGCGGGGCTTTCTGTCGGCTGGCGCTTCAGGCCACCACTGCCCTGATTGACATTCGAGGTTTTTTCCTTGTGCTTGACGATCTGGCGATCCAGCTTGTCGGCGAGCAGATCGATCGCGGCATACATGTTGGCGTCTTCGCAATGCGCATGAAAATCATGACCCTTGACGTGCAAGGTGGCTTCCACCTTATGTACGAGTTTTTCTACCTGCATGATGACGGATACGTTGATGACATGGTCGAAATGGCGTTTGACACGATCAAGCTTGCCGGAAATGTAATCGCGGATCGCGGGGGTTACTTCCAGGTGGTGACCGGAAATCGTCAGATTCATAAAGCCTCCTTGTTCTGCCTTCTAGAGTCAGGAACCGCTTGCGGGTTCCATTTTGCGGGGCGATTTGATTACGCCCGATTTCATTGTGGGACCAAAGCCTGTCACATTCAAGCAATGTAGGAAACAAGCTGATGGCCAGGTTGCAGAGGGCCCGGGGTCAGAGCGCCCGGCGCATGTTGGCAGGCGGAATCTGCAGCGTCTCGCGGTATTTGGCGACCGTGCGGCGCGCCACGACGATTCCCTGCTGTCCCAGGACTTCGGCCAGTTGCCCGTCCGACAGGGGCTTTTTGACGTTTTCGGCGGCGACCAGCTGCTTGATCAGGGCACGAATCGCGGTCGAGGAACAGGCGCCGCCGTTGTCGGTGGCGACATGGCTGCCGAAGAAATATTTCAGCTCGTACAGTCCGCGCGGCGTCATCATGAACTTCTGCGTGGTGACCCGTGAAATGGTCGATTCGTGGAGTTCCACCGCATCGGCGATCTCGCGCAATACCAGCGGACGCATCGCGACTTCGCCGTGCTCGAAGAAGTGCTTCTGGCGGTCGACGATCGCCTGCGACACCCGCAGGATGGTGTCGAAGCGCTGCTGGACGTTCTTGATCAGCCAGCGCGCCTCCTGCAGCTGACTGGCCAGCTGGTTGCCGCCCTGTTCGCGATGGCGCGACAGGATGTCGGCGTAGAGGCGGTTGATGCGCAGCTTGGGGATGGCATCCTGGTTCAGGCTGGCGATCCACATCCCCTTGATTTTCCTGACATAGACGTCCGGAATGACGTAATGGGTTTCATCCTGGCCAAATGCCGAGCCGGGTCGGGGGTTGAGGCTGAGGATCAGCGCGCGTGCCGTCCGCAGGGCCTGGTCGTCGATGTTGAGAATCTTCTTCAGCTTGCCGACATCGCGTGCCGCCAGCAGTTCGAGATGACTCGTGGTCAGGCGCAGCGCGTCGTCACGGCCGGGTACGTCAGCGGGCAGGGCGCGCAACTGGAGGCTGAGACATTCACCCAGGCTGCGCGCGCCCACACCGGTCGGTTCCATGTTCTGCAGGTGCTTCAGTGCGGTCTCGAGTTCTTCCGGCTCCAGTTCCTCGAGCTCTTCTGCGAGCCCCTCGCGGATGTCGTCCAGGCTTTGCGTCAGGTAGCCGCCTTCGTCGAGATCGTCGATCAGCGCCGCCACCAGGGTGCGATCGCGAATGGAAAGCGGGGAGACTATGAGCTGGTTGATCAGATGTTCGCGCAGTGTCGCACCGCTTGCCGCGCCCTGCTGGAAATCGCTTTCGTCCTCGTCGCCCGAGCCGGAACTGTAGTCGTTCCAGTCGGTTTCATCGAGCGAGGGCGTTTGTTCGCGTTCGGCGGCCGATTCGGTGTGCGCGCTCTCGGCTTCGGGTGCGGCGGACTCGGTGCTGGCGGGGGCGTCGCCCGGCAGGTAATTGGCGTCCTCTTCCTCACGCTCGAGCAGGGGGTTTTCCTGAAGCATCTGCTCAAGTTCCTGGTTGAGCTCCAGCGTCGACAGCTGCAGCAGCCGGATGGACTGCTGCAGCTGGGGGGTCAACGTGAGGTGTTGTCCGAGCTTGAGTTGAAGACTGTGTTTCATGATGCATGACTACGGCAATAATCATGCCGACTTGAGTCAAGTCTAACGCGATTCAGCCGTGCGGGGCAGGGCTAGAGACGGAAATTTTCGCCCAGATAAACCTTGCGGGCGCTGTCGTCCTGAATGATCATTTCCGGCGTGCCGGCGGTCAGCACACGCCCGTCGTTGATGATGTAGGCGCGGTTGCAGATGCCCAGGGTTTCCCGCACATTGTGGTCGGTTATGAGCACCCCGATGTCGCGTTCGACCAGGAAATGAACCAGCTTCTGGATGTCCAGCACGGCGATCGGGTCGACGCCGGCGAAGGGCTCGTCGAGCAGGATGAAGCGCGGATTGATGGCGAGCGCGCGCGCGATTTCAACCCGGCGGCGCTCGCCCCCCGACAGGCTGGCGGCCGAAGCATTACGCAAATGACTGATATGCAGGTCCTGAAGCAGGTTGTTGAGATGCTCTTCGCGCTGTTCAGTCGAGTAGGGCTTCAGTTCGAGGATGGCAAGGATGTTTTCCTCGACGCTGAGCTTGCGGAAAATAGACGGTTCCTGCGGCAGATAGGACAATCCGAGGCGCGCGCGCTGGTGGATGGCCATGTGGGTCAGGTCATGGGTGTCCAGGTGCACCGAACCGCCATCCGCTCCCACCAGCCCGATGACCATATAGAAGCAGGTGGTCTTGCCGGCGCCGTTCGGCCCCAGCAAGCCGACCACCTCGCCGCTCCTCACCTCGAACGACACGTCATGGACGACGGTGCGCTGTCCGTAGGTCTTGCGCAGGGACTGGGCGTTGATCTGGCTCATGGTGCGGGCTGTTGCGCGGCGGGCTTTTCCGCCTTCGGCCTGGGTCGGATCACGGCGCGCACCCTGCCTGTCGCAGTCTGCGCATCGGGCTGGCCGGTCACACGATAAAACTCGGTACTGGCGTTGTAGGAAATCCGGCCCCCGCGCAGTTCATCCTGCCCGCGCCGCAGTTGCGCCTGGCCGATCAGTTCGAGTTGGCTGGTGACGCTGTTGTACTCGATGCGTTCGGCAAAACCTTCGATGTATTCCTCGCTGCGGTCGAGTTTCTGGCGAAACGCGACCGGCCGGCCGGTCGCCTGCAGCCCCCCCAGATCACCCTGGTCGTTCTGGTTCACCTGGATGCGGTCCGCGCGCAGCATCATCGTGCCCTGGCTGAGGACGACATTGCCTTCGTAGACGCTTACTTTTTTGATGTCGTCGAGCGTGACGCTGTCCGCCTCGAGGTTGACAGGCTTGTCGCGGTCCCCCTTTTCCGCATGGGCGGGTTGAACCCAGGCCAGCGCCCACAGCAGGACGAACAGCAGGTGCTTATTTTTTCGCATGTTGATATTGGGCTTTCACCCGGCCAGTGAGTTTGATGATCCGTTTCTGGGTGTCGTATTCCATTGCTCCGGCACGCGCGACCATTGCGCTGTCCCGGATCTCGACAGCGCCCGGTGCGTACAGCTTGTCCTGTTCGGGATAAAGCTTGAGATGGGCGGTCCTGAACACCATGTCAGGGACCCCGACTTTGGCCGTTCGGGAGATCTTGACGTCACCGCGCAGGTCGACTTCCTTGCTGTCGGCGGAAATCGTGGCGGTCTGCGATGAGGCACGAACTTCGCTGCCGCGGTAGCCTAGATGCACGAATTTCGGAGATTCCATTTCGGTAGGGCGGTCACCTGAATAATGCTTGAGCCGGCTGGCGGAAAGCCGATATTGCGGATTGCCTTCGGCATCGGTGCGGACGGCCTGAAAATTTTCGATGATGCTCTCGGGTTCGGCATTTCCGGTTTTGCTGCCATTCGCCGGCAGCTGCACCATCTGTTCGATCCAGAAGGACAGGCCGGCGAGCACCATAAGTATCGCAAGGGGAAGCCAGATGGAACCGCGGGCAATCATCGAATCCGGACTTGAGCATTCATTTCAGGTAGGGAGCCAGCGCGGCGTCGAGGGTTCCCTGAGCGCGCATGATGGCTTCGCAGGCTTCGCGAACCGCCCCGCGTCCGGCTTCACGCCGAGTAATGACGTGGCTGTAGGCCTTGACCAGGTCCGGAGCCGCTGGGACGGTGATCGCCAGCCCGGCACGCCGCATGACCGGCAGGTCGACCACGTCATCGCCCATGTAGGCCGTGTCCTCGCAGGCAATATTCAGTTCGCGGCACAGCGCTTCGTAGACAGCCAGCTTGTCGTGCGCGCCCTGGTGGATGATCTCGATGCCGAGGTTCTTGGCACGGTGTTCTACTAGGCGCGAGTTGCGCCCGGTGATGATGGCGAGTTCGACTCCCGTACCCTTGAGCATTTTCAGGCCGTGGCCGTCGAGCGAGTTGAAGCCCTTGTATTCCTGGCCATCGTCACCCAGAAACAGGGTGCCGTCGGTCATCACGCCGTCGATATCGAAAGCGACGAGCCTGATCCGGCGAGCGCGAGCGAGGGCGTCGTCGTTCATCACACCACCCCCGCTTTCAGAAGGTCGTGCATGTTGAGAGCGCCGACCAGGACGTTGTCCGGGCCGACCACCAGCAGGCCATTGATTTTCAGGGTATCCATCTTTTCCACCGCAGCGACGGCCAGTTCATCGGGGCCAATGGTTTTCGGGTTGGAGGACATCAGGTCAGCCACGCGTGCATGATGCAGATCGAGCTCGCGTTCCAGGGCGCGCCGCAGATCGCCGTCGGTAAAAACCCCGGCGACCCTGCCGGCCTGATCGATCACCGCGGTCATGCCGAGACCCTTGCGGGTCATTTCCAGCAGGGCTTCCTTCAGCGGCGCCTCCAGGCGAATGGCCGGCAGTTCGTCGCCGCTGTGCATGACATCGCGCACATGGACCAGCAGGCGCCGTCCGAGGCTTCCTCCGGGATGGGTGCGTGCAAAATCGTCAGCCGAAAAGCCGCGCGCATCGAGCAGCGCCACCGCCAGCGCGTCACCCAGCGCGAGTGCCGCCGTGGTGCTGGCGGTCGGAGCAAGGTTCAGCGGGCAGGCTTCCTTGTCGACCGCGGCATTGAGGTGGGCATCG
>JBGSTQ010000230.1:0-2641 GCA_041736375.1 Thiobacillaceae bacterium | reverse complement strand
GGCCGACGACCCGCCTGTCTGAGAGAGCCTCCAGCCGTCGCTTCTTCGGCCAAATGGTTCAGCTGCTATTCCCAATAGCGGACATTCCAGTCAGCCTTTCAGTGCTTGAAATCAGTCCACCGCCTGCGCGATGACTTTTTCATCCCAGACCGATTCATTCTCGATTACCTCGATGAACCTAGCTGCTGAAAAGCCTTCTGGGTAGAGCGTCATTTGTTGTCGCGCATCATTCATTTTCTCTGACTCGATATCTGGGTGTCGTCCGGAAATAATCCCATCTGGATCGTTCAGCAGATGTCGATCATCACGAAGTGCGATTAACACTTCTTCCAGCGAAACCTTGAGAAATCCACCGAATCGTTGGTGGTCGTGCTCGATCGACGTATCAACGACCCAGCCATGCATAGTCAGTGGGGCGGCTAAGTTAGCTATGCCAAGCGACGAAGAAAGTTCCACTTCTTCAGCCAATGCCCGCCGCACGGCGGAAACCTTTCTGCTTATTTGCTGCCCCGCCTTCCTGAGTGTTGTTGTCGCGTGAAGCCACGCATCGCGCTGCGAACTCCTGAGGAAGGTTGATTTGACCTCCATAACGAGGACGATGCCGTCCCGGGCGCAGATCAGATCGACCTCGCCGGCATTTGGATAGCTTTCCGCTGGCGGGTGCCAGTTCAAGGCGACTCGAAATCCCTGCGCCTCGAAGAGCTTACCAAGGCGTTCTTCGATTCGTCGCGTCTCGCTGCCGGCCTCACCGCGCCGCGCCCCCAAGCGCCGGAGGTTGTTAATCGCAGCCGTGCTGTTGTTCTGCAAGCCAACAAGCCAAGGCAATTGAATGAGCAGGTTCCCAAGTTTCAAGATAGGGCGCTCGAACAATTCCGGGTGCAATCCAGATTCCCCCTTGCGCAACCGCTCGGATAGCGCCACCCAATCGCTTGTCCAGAAATCAAGAATGGCAGCTGCGATGAGGGGATTGCCCTGTGGGGAGTCCGCGTTGACGGTCCAGCCAATGATATTGGCGATCTTGTCCTCACGGTCAGACCAGGTCAGGGGAAAGCGATTTTGGTTGCCGTCCACCAGGCCGTCAAAAGCCAGTCGGCCAAGTGCCGGTACCCAATGACTTGACTCCATCAGGTTCTGGACAAAGCGTTCCAGAAAGTCCCGCTGGAAAAACGCCGACATCAACTCCAGCGACAGCAAGGCCTGAAACAGGTTGACTCGTGCCCCAGAGTCCGTGATCACCATCTCATCCACCCCGTACACCTCCGTCAACTGAAGTTGGGTGCGCATTGCACGGATGTAGGCCAAACGATTGGCTTCGTGGTTCTCAGGGCGTCCAATCAACTGCGCAGCCATGTCGGAGCTAACAAACTCGTCCAACGCACGGTAGAACCAATAGCCGTGAAGGCGCGCAAGCTTATGGCCATTGCGCCGCCAGGCTGCACGGGCAGCGGGGTCAACCTCTTCGATTTCCAGACGTTCTTCGCGTCGAACGAATCGGATTCCATCGTCGTAGCTGAACGCATCGGTCGATTGAGAGATGAAGCTATTCAACTCATTCTGAGCACCAATGAGTGTCCCGAACGCTGCTAGCAGGTCGTGCCTGGGGACCAGTCCTGATGGCGATGGAAACAAAAACGGTGACATATGCTTCGCGAGCGATGGACCAATATCGGCTTCCTTCAGGTTGACGGAGGCCTCGGAAGTCTTGAGCTTCCATATGAGCAGATCATTGATCGCATCCCACGCCTCCTGCATCCAGGAATCCGCACCCTCAGCCAAAGTTGGTATATCGAACCGACGGGGAACGAGGTGCTCGAAGGCATACAGGCTGGCGTAGATTGCGTATTCCAGTGAAAACCGCCACTGATTCTGATTCAAACCCCCCACCCATTCCAGTTCAAACCCGCCACCCGTTCCACTCCAAAACCGCCATCTATTCCAACTGAAACCCGCCACCTGATGTTGAAGTTGGCAGTCATCATTTTGTCACTCATGAAGTTGAGCATGGCGCCGTCCAGATTGTCCGTTCCCTGTCATGCCACTCCCCACCCACAACGACGTGCCCTATTTGCCCGATGGCGCATGCGAAAGCGAGCCGCCTCGCGACCCTTATCCCCTGTGGCTGACCCTGACGATCTTCCTTGGCGTATTCGGCGTATTGCAATGGGCTTGGGGCGAGGCACGCGAAACCTGGGTCGAACGGCTGGTCATTCATGAAGCCACGGTCAAGCCCGCCGCCGCGCTGGTGCAAGTCATCACCCCGGAGGCGAACGCCAGGCCGGTCGCCGCCAGCATCAAGGCCCCCGGCGGCGGCTTGAACATCCTCAACGGCTGCGAAGGCACCGAAGTCATGTTCCTGCTCGTCGCGGCCTTCGCCGCCGTCAATCTTGGCTGGAGGCAAAGACTGATCGGCTTGGCCTTGGGGCTGGGGCTCGTATTCGTGCTCAACCAGGCGCGCATCCTTGCGCTGTTCTATGCCTTCCGCAACGAACGCAGTCTGTTCGACCTTCTTCATACCACCCTCCTGCCGGCGGTGCTGATCGCGGCGGTTGCCCTGTACTTCTATGCCGTCCTCCACCGCAGCCGTCTGGCCTAGCCCGGGCCGGTTCGCGCTGGCGCTGCTCATCGGGCTTGCCGTCACGCT
>JBGSTQ010000219.1:0-9688 GCA_041736375.1 Thiobacillaceae bacterium | reverse complement strand
CGACCAGGGTGTCGTGTATATGCGCCTCGATCGAGTCGCCGCTGTCCACCGCGGCGGCGATTCCGCCCTGCGCCCAGTCGCTGGCGCCGTCGGTCATCTGGCGTTTGGTGACGATGGCGACCCGGCGCTGGTCGGCGAGCTTGAGCGCGGTGGTCAGAGCGGCCAGCCCGCTGCCAAGGATCAGGACGTCGTAGGTATGCATGATGGTCGGCGGATGATAACAGGCCCCGCGCCGCCGGCAATCCATCGGCAGTGTTGAACTTTTTCCGGCGGGATCGTTCACAGACAGCAGAAGATGCGGTCACGTATACTTTAAAGATAATCAAAAAGCCGCAGGGAGATATGTCGGACCGCGAACTGGATCAGGTATTGGTCGAACGCGCCCAGAAGGGCGACAAGCGCGCTTTCGAGCTGCTGGTGATCAAATATCACCGCAAGCTCGGGAGGCTGTTGTCGCGCATGGTGCGCGATGCCGCAGAGGTGGAAGATATTACGCAGGAAGCATTCATCAAGGCTTATCGGGCACTGCCGCAGTTTCGTGGCGAGAGCGCCTTTTACACCTGGCTTTACCGCATTGCCGTGAATACGGCCAAGAACTATCTGGTGGCCCACAAGCGCATGCCGGTGTCCAGCGACGTACTGGCCGAAGATGCGGAGAATTATGAAGAGGGTGACCTGCTGCGCGACATCGCCACGCCGGATGCGGAACTCCAGACCAAACAGATCGCCAAAGCGGTGAATGAGGCGGTGGATGCCCTGCCCGAGGAATTGCGTACCGCGATCACGCTGCGGGAAATCGAAGGCATGCGTTATGAAGAGATCGCCCAGATGATGGATTGCCCGATCGGTACCGTGCGTTCACGGATCTTCCGTGCGCGCGAGGCCATCGCCGAAAAAATTCGCCCGATGCTGGGCACCAGTCAGGATAAAAGGTGGTAACCATGTCAGCTCTCGAAAAATCCCGTTCACAAACCCAACTCGACGATGCCTGGCAGGCGCTTTCGGCAACCATCGACAACGAATCCGGCCGCGACGAGCTGGAGGACTGTCTGAATGGGCTGAAGCAGAACCAGGCGCTGCACCAGAGTTGGTCCGAGTACCACCTGATCGGCGATGCGATGCGCGGTCTTAGACCTGACACGGGGGATTTCATGCAGCGTTTCAGCGCCGCCCTGGCTGCCGAGCCAACGGTACTTGCCCCGCACCGTCATGTCTGGCCACAGCGTCTGGCTGTCGCCTCGGTCGCGGCTTTCGCGGTGTGGGGCGTGGTTTCCATGACCGGATCGCTGCACGATGCGCCGGTGAGCGATACCCTGGTCGAAAGGATCCCGGTGACGCAGGAAAATCTGGCCGTCAACGAGGAAGCCAATCTGGCGCATTATCTGATTGCCCATCAGGAGTTCGCGCCGATGGCGGTGGCATCGCCTTATCAGCGGGCAGTGGTCGTCGTCGCGGAGCCGCGTTGATGCGTGGGGTGTCCTGGCTGTTTCCCGGCCTGTTTGCGGGCTTGATGGCCCTGACCGGCGTGTCGCACGCCGATACCGCTGCCCTCGACTGGCTGAATCGCGCCGCCAATGCGGCGAAGCAGCTCAACTACAGCGGGGTTTATGTCTATCACCACGGCGAGCATGTCGAAGTCATGCGTGTCGCGCACCGCGCCGATGCTGCCGGCGAGCAGGAGAAAGTCGAGGTGATGGATGGCATGCCGCGCCATTTCCTGCGTCTGAACAAGGATGTTTATTGCCATCTCTCCGACGGCAAGAGCGTGCGGCTGGAACGCAATGCGGCGCGCCGGTTTTTCCCTGCCCTGCTGCCGGAGCAGCCTGCCAGCTTGCTGAACTATTACATCGCCAAGGTGGGCGGAACCGAGCGGGTCGCTGGCCGGCCCTGCCAGATGGTGACGCTGGAACCGCGCGACGGCTATCGCTACAGCTTCAACCTGTGGCTGGACAGGAATACCGGCTTGCCTCTCAAGTCCCGCATAGTCAACGAAAACGGCGGCGTGGTGTCGATGTTCGTGTTTTCCGAAATCCAGATCGGCCGCGCACCGGAGTTGCAGCTGTTTCACAATGACCTGACCGGAAAACGCATCCTCAAGGCCAGCCTCGATCAGGCCGCCGAAAGCACCTGGGATGTCGTACCGCCGCCGGGCTTTGTCCGGGTGCAGGAAGCGGTTCGTCCTTTCCCCGGCAAAAAGGCACCGGTCACGCATCTGGTCTTTTCCGACGGACTCAGCGTGCTCTCCTTGTTCATCGAGCCGCTGGACAGCCAGAGCCAGAACCAGAACTTGCAGGGCCTGTCTGCTGAAGGGGCGATCGGGGTTTATTCGCGCCAGACCGAGGGCCACAAGGTCACGGCGCTGGGCGAGGTGCCGAGCAGCGCCCTGATCGAGGCAGGCAACTCGGTCAGGAAGAAGTAGCTTCAGCATATCTGCCCGCCATGCTCGAACAGTCCGCACGCGTCATCGAATCATCGTCCCGGGGTGTCTGGGTGGAGGCAGTCGAGCCTTCCGGTTGCGGCACCTGCGGCGGCCAGGGCTGTTCATCGCGCAGAATCGCCGAATTGCTGCAGCGCCGGCCGCGTCATTTCCGGGTCGACAGCGATCTGGATCTGCTTCCTGGCGAACACGTGGTGATCGGAATTGCCGAGGGCAGCGTTCTGCGCGCCGCCCTGCGGGGGTACGGAATGCCGCTGTTCCTGATGCTGGCGGGTGCGCTGCTTGCCCAATGGATATGGCCGGGGGATCTGTCGGCCCTGGCCGGCCTGCTGCTGGGCGGGCTGGCGGGCTGGACGGTTCTGCACGGAAGCGCTTTGCCCTTGCCGATTGTGATGCGGCGAGAAACGAGGGATGTGGTTTTGATTGATAAAAGGAGTCATACATGAGAAATACTTTGGCAGCAACGGCTCTTGTTTTCGCGCTGGTCACCCCGGCTTCCGCGAGGGAGCCGGTCGACGTGGCCGACCTGGTGGAAAAGCAGGGTCCGGCGGTGGTCAACATCAGCACCACCAAGCTGATCCGTCGCACGCCTGACAGTTTTCCCTTCGTGATTCCTGACGAAGAGGAATTGCAGGAGTTCTTCCGGCGCTTTTTCCCCGGCCCGGGCGGGCGCGGCGGTCCGCTGCAGGAGATGCCGGCCCGCGGCGCGGGCTCGGGCTTCATCGTCAGCAACGACGGCTACATTCTGACCAACGCCCATGTGGTGAAGGGCGCCGACGAGGTCACCGTCAAGCTGATCGACAAGCGCAGCTTTAATGCCAAGGTGGTGGGCACCGACAATCGCACCGATGTCGCGGTCATCAAGATCACCGCAACTGACCTGCCGACCGTCAAGCTGGGCGACCCCGGCAAGCTGCGGGTCGGCGAGGCGGTCGTGGCGATCGGTTCGCCCTTTGGCTTCGAGAACTCGGTCACGGCGGGCATCGTCTCGGCCAAGGGCCGTTCGTTGCCGTCGGAAAACTACGTGCCCTTCATCCAGACCGATGTGGCCATTAATCCGGGCAATTCGGGCGGCCCGCTGTTCAACATGCGCGGTGAAGTGGTCGCCATGAATTCCCAGATCTACAGCCGCAGCGGCGGCTATCAGGGCGTTTCGTTCGCGATTCCCATCGATGTGGCGATGGAAGTCGTCAATCAGCTCAAATCCGGAGGCAAGGTTTCGCGCGGCTGGCTGGGCGTGGTGATCCAGGAAGTCAGCGCCGATCTGGCGGAATCCTTCGGACTCGATCGACCGCGTGGTGCACTGGTCGCCGAAGTGATGGAGGACGGGCCGGCGGCCACCTCAGGACTCAAGGTGTCGGACGTCATCCTCAAGTTTGATGGCAAGCCGGTGGAAAGCTCGGCCGATCTGCCGCGCATGGTCGGGATGACCACACCGGGATCGAAAGTGCCGGTGGAAGTCTGGCGCAAGGGCAAGCTGCAGAGTATCGCCGTGGTGCTGGGTGAGCTGCCCGGCGAGACCCAGGTGTCGTCCAAGGACATGAAATCGTATTCGCGCGGCGGCCTGGTGCTCTCCGAACTCAGTGCCGACCAGAAGCGTGAACTCAAGCTCGGCCACGGCCTGCTGGTCGAGGAGTCGACCGGCGACGCGGCGCGCGCCGGCATTCGCGTCGGTGACATCATTCTCGCGGTCAACAACGCAGAAGCCACGACGGTCGAGGTCTTCCGCAAGGCGATCGGCGGAGTCGCCATCGGCAAGAGTGCGGCCATCCTGATTCGTCGTGGCGACAGCTCGCTGTATTTGCCGCTGAAAATTTCGAGTGACTGAGCGCACGCTGACGCTCTATGGCCGGGCTGGCTGCGCGCTGTGCGAGGATATGGCCGCCGCGATCAGACCCCTGATCGCGGCGAGCCGGCATGAACTCAGGGAAGTGGATGTCGATACCGACCCAGCGCTCAAAGCGCGTTTCGGCTGGGAGGTGCCGCTGCTGTTCGATGGCGAAAAGGAAATCTGCCGTCATTTTCCCGACCCTGCGGCACTGCACAAATGGCTCGCCTTAAATCCCTGAAGTCCATCAGCCTAAAAACCGCAGTCGACCGCTCATACCCCTTGTGAATGCCGCATGGCTATTCGTTTTTGTGACTTCGATTGCGTTTTCCGGGACAGAGGGTCCGCTACGCACCCGCTGACGCGTCCGGTCGGGCGCCTGCCTTTGCACCCGCAAGGGGCAGGCCGGATTCGTAATGTCGCTGACGCGGCAACGACTCCGCTCTCGCTCGTCGTTGCAGGCACCACCCTGCCGCCTCCTCGCTTCGCGTCATTCACCCGCCCGGACGCACCATCGGGCGCGTCCGACTGCGGTTTCTAGGTTAAAATTCGCGGTCTTATCGCATCCTTGACCGGGCACGGAAGCGTGCCCGTTTTGTTGTGTCGCAGAATCTGATCCGCAATTTTTCCATCATCGCCCACATTGACCATGGCAAGTCCACCCTGGCGGACCGCCTGATCCAGTTCTGCGGCGGTCTGTCCGACCGCGAAATGGAGGCGCAGGTGCTCGATTCGATGGATCTCGAGAAGGAACGCGGTATCACCATCAAGGCGCAGACCGCCGCGCTGACCTACAAGGCGCAGGACGGCCAGACCTACCGGCTGAACCTGATCGACACGCCCGGCCACGTCGATTTTTCCTACGAAGTCAGCCGCTCGCTCTCGGCCTGCGAGGGCGCGCTGCTGGTGGTCGACGCCTCGCAGGGGGTGGAAGCGCAGACGGTGGCCAACTGCTACACCGCGATCGATCTCGGGGTCGAGGTGATCCCGGTGCTGAACAAGATCGACCTGCCGGCGGCCGATCCCGACCGTGTGGCGGAAGAAATCGAGGACATCGTCGGACTGGATGCGAGTGACGCGGTGCGCGCGTCGGCCAAGACCGGCATCGGCATCCTCGAGATCCTCGAGGTGGTGGTGAAGCAGGTGCCGCCGCCGCGCGGCAACGAGGACGCCCCGCTAAAGGCGCTGATCATCGATTCCTGGTTCGACAACTACGTAGGCGTGGTGATGCTGGTGCGGGTGGTCGACGGCGTGCTCAAACCCAAGGACAAGATCCGCTTCATGGCCACCGGCGCGCAGCACCTGACCGAGCATGTCGGCGTGTTCACGCCGAAGTCGGTCGACCGGCCGCAGTTGTCGGCAGGCGAAGTGGGTTTCGTTATCGCCGGCATCAAGGAACTCAAGTCCGCCCAGGTGGGCGATACCATCACCCTGCTCGACCGGCCCGCCAGCGAGCCGCTGCCGGGCTTCAAGAAAGTGCAGTCCCAGGTCTTCGCCGGACTGTATCCGGTCGAGTCGCACGATTTCGAGGCATTGCGCGACGCCCTGACCAAGCTGCAGCTGAACGACGCGGCACTACAGTTCGAGCCCGAAGTCTCGCAGGCGCTGGGGTTTGGTTTCCGCTGCGGCTTCCTCGGCCTGCTGCACATGGACATCGTGCAGGAGCGGCTGGAACGCGAGTACAACATGGACCTCATCACCACCGCGCCGACGGTGGTGTACGAGGTGCTGATGAAAGACGGCACCCTGATCAGCGTCGAGAACCCGTTCAAGCTGCCCGAGCTGTCGAAGATCGAGGAGATCCGCGAGCCCATCATCACCGCGACGATCTTCGTGCCGGAGGAATTCGTCGGCAACGTCATTACCCTGTGCAACCAGAAGCGCGGGATGCAGGTGAACATGCAATACCATGGCAGGCAGGTGATGCTGGTGTACGACCTGCCGATGAACGAAGTGGTGATGGATTTCTTCGACAAGCTTAAGTCGACCAGCCGCGGCTACGCCTCGCTCGATTACGAGTTCAAGGAATACCGTCCGGGCGACCTGGTCAAGCTCGACATCCTGGTCAACAATGAAAAGGTCGATGCGCTGTCCCTGATCGTGCACCGCGCCTCCAGCGTGTATCGCGGACGCGAACTCGCTTCCAAGATGCGCGAGCTGATCCCGCGGCAGATGTTCGACGTCGCCGTGCAGGCGGCAATCGGTGCCAACATCATCGCACGCGAGAACGTCAAGGCGCTGCGCAAGAACGTGCTCGCCAAATGCTACGGCGGCGACATCACGCGCAAGAAGAAACTGCTGGAAAAACAGAAGGCCGGCAAGCGCCGGATGAAACAGGTCGGCAACGTCGAAATCCCGCAGGAAGCTTTTCTCGCCATTCTGCAAGTCTCGGACAAATAAGCATGAACTTCGCACTCATCCTCTTCATCGCACTGGTGGTCACCGGCGGCATCTGGCTGCTCGACGTGCTGGTGCTCAGGCGCTACCGCGACAAGGACGCCAAGGAGCCGCTGCTGATCGAATACGCCCGCAGCTTTTTCCCGGTGATCCTGATCGTCTTCGGCCTGCGCTCGTTCCTGGTCGAACCGTTCAAGATTCCGTCCGGCTCGATGATGCCGACCCTGCTGATCGGGGATTTCATCCTGGTCAACAAGTTCACCTACGGCATCCGCCTGCCGGTGATCAACAAAAAGGTCATCCCGCTCAACGATCCCGAGCGCGGCGACGTCATGGTGTTCCGCTATCCGGCCGATCCCGGCCTCGACTACATCAAGCGCGTCGTCGGCGTTCCGGGCGACGTCGTCGAATATCGCGACAAGAAGCTCACCGTCAACGGTCAAGCCATCCCGGCCGTCAACACCGGCACCTACAGCTATGTCGGCAATGGCCTGAATTACATCACCGCGATGGTTTACGACGAGCGCCTGAACGACGTCAGCCATACCATCATGGTGCAGCCGGGCATGCCGTCGGTGATTCCGCCGCAGGTGGCGGACGACTTCCCCTACCGGGAAAACTGCTCATACAATGAAAGCGGCGAAGGTTTTACCTGCAAGGTGCCCGAGGGCCATTACTTCGCCATGGGTGACAACCGCGATGCCAGCAACGACAGCCGCTACTGGGGGTTCATCCCGGACGAGAACATAGTCGGCAAAGCGTTCTTCATCTGGATGAATTTCGAGGAATTCGGGCGCATTGGCACAACCATTCGTTAAGGGGGCAACATGCATTCCATAGCAGCAATCAGAAAAAACCAGCGCGGCCTGTCGATGATCGGGTTCCTCTTTGTCGCCGTCATCCTGGTTTTTCTTGCCATGCTGGCGATGAAGGTGGTGCCGGCCTACATTGAGTTCTTTTCGGTCAAGAAGATCCTGGTTTCCATGGGCCAGGACGCCTCGATCCGGTCGAAGAGCAACACCGAGATCCGCAACGATTTCTCGAAGCGCGCCAGTGCCGGCTACGTCACGGTCGTCCAGCCGAGCGATCTGTCCATCGAGCGCGGTTCCGCCGGTACCGTGATTTCCGCCGACTATGAATTCCGCACCAAGCTGGTCGGCAATGTCAGTCTGGTGATTGATTTCAGCGCCAATTCAAGTGGCTCCGGAACAACTGGCCAGGTTGAATAATCCGGCGCACCTGCAGCGACTGCAGCGCGAGCTGGGCTATGCCTTCAGCCGCCCGGCGTTGCTGAACCAGGCGCTCACCCACCGCAGCTATGGCGCGGCCAACAATGAGCGGCTCGAATTTCTCGGCGATTCGGTGCTGAACTGCTCGATCGCCCGTGCGCTGTACGAGGCCTTCCCCGAACTGCCCGAAGGCAGCCTGTCGCGGCTGCGCGCCAACCTGGTGCGCCAGGAAACCCTCGCCGACATCGCGGTCCGACTGCAGCTGGGCGAGGAGCTGCGTCTCGGCGAGGGCGAGCTGAAAAGCGGCGGCTGCCGCCGTCCTTCCATCCTCGCGGATGCGCTGGAGTCGATTATCGGCGCCGTGTTTCTCGACAGCGATTTCGACCGTGCCCAGGCCGTGGTGCATGGCCTGTTTGCGCAGCTGATCGCGCAGATCGACCCCAGGGCATCCGGCAAGGACCCCAAGACCCAGCTGCAGGAAATCCTTCAGGCGCGCCGTCTGCCGCTGCCGGAATACCGCCTGGTGAATACCGTGGGTGACGCCCACGACCAGGAATTCATCATCGATTGCGTGCTCGGTAATCCCAGGCTGACCACGCGCGGGCAGGGCAAGAACCGTCGGGCCGCCGAACAGGAAGCCGCGCGCCAGGCCTGCGCCCAGCTGCAGAAATGAACGCTCCCCTCCATACCGGCCTGATCGCCATCGTCGGCCGCCCCAATGTCGGCAAGTCGACGCTCCTCAACCGCATCGTCGGACAGAAGGTCAGCATCACCTCGAGGAAGGCGCAAACCACGCGTCACCGGGTGATGGGCATCCACACCACCGCCGAGGCGCAGTTCGTTTTCGTCGACACTCCCGGGTTCCAGACGCGCCACAGCAGCACGCTGAATCGCGCGATGAACAAGCGCGTGCGCGAAGCGCTGGCGAATACCGACGTGGTGATGATGCTGGTCGAGGCCGGCCGCCTGACCCGCGAGGACCGCCAGGTGATGGAGTTGCTGCCGAAGGATCGTCCGGTGCTGCTGGTCGTCAACAAGATCGACTATGCCAAGGACCGTGCGGCCCTGATGGCCTATCTGCAGGAAGTCGCCGCGGCGCATGATTTCAGCGAAATCGTCCCGGTGTCCGCCAAGCAGGGCAGCAACCTCGACGAACTGCTGAAGACGCTGCAGGGCTATCTGCCGGAAAGCCCGCCGCTGTTCGACGAGGACGACATCACCGACCAGAGCGAACGCCAGCTCGCCGCCGAGCTGATCCGCGAAAAGGTGTTTCGTCTGTGCGGCGAGGAAATCCCCTACGCGGTCGCCGTCACCATCGAGAAATTCGAGCAGGAAGGCAATCTGCGCCGCATCTTTGCCACCATCCTGGTCGACCGCGACAGCCACAAAGCCATCGTCATCGGCAAGGGCGGCGAAAAGCTCAAGACCATTTCCACCCAGGCGCGCCTCGACATGGAGCGCACCTTCGACAGCAAGGTCTATCTGGAAGTGTGGGTCAAGGTGAAGGGTGGCTGGGCCGACGACGTGCGCATGCTGCGCGAACTCGGGCTGGATTGAAATTCTTCATCCGCGAAGGATCAAGAAGCTGCTTCAACCGCAAAGGACGCAAAGGGCCGCAGAGGAAGGCAATACCTTGACAAGGAGTCGAACCAACTTTCTCGTCGCGTTCCTTCGCGTCCCTCGCGGTTAAAAACGCATGTCGTCCGACGCCCGCATCAACAACGAACCCGGCTTCATTCTCCACACCTATCCGTTCAAGGAAACCAGCGTGGTGGCGGAGGTGTTCACCCGCAGCCA
>JBGSTQ010000301.1:0-24532 GCA_041736375.1 Thiobacillaceae bacterium | reverse complement strand
TGCTGCTGCTCGCGGGGCTGGTGTGGCAGGCCAGTCGCACGCTGCGCTGGCGCCTGGCAAGGCGGCGTGGCCTGGAAGCGATCCGTCTGGCAGGGGATGCCACCGGCTTGGCTTGTGCGGTGAGACGGTTTTCGCTGTCGGGGCGGCCCGCCGCACCCAGCCTGGGCGAATGGCTGCACCAATTGCGCCACGAAGCGGAGGCCGGCGATGTGGCCGAGGCGGTACGTCAGCTGGAACAGGCCTGCTTCGGTCGCTCCGCGATCGCCTTGGCTGAACTGAAGGACGCTTTCGTGCAAACGCTCAAACGGGTCCGGCCGAAAGCTCGCAAGCGTTGGAGTCGTGGCATGTATTGATGAAGGCTTGCCGCAAATACAAAAAAAGGGGCTTGCGCCCCTTTTTTGTTGTGATGCCCCAACCGAACTCAGGACATGCCGCCCATGTAATCGGCGATGCCGGGATTGGACTTGCCGACGCCGACGATCTTGGGTTCGTTCAGCTTGACGCCCTTGATCACCTTCTTGTCGCGCAAATAGGTTGCCACGACGTCCCAGATCGGTTCGCCGGTAGCTCCTTCAGCGACCGGCGCCCAGCCGGCGACCTTGTAGTTCTTGCCGGCTTCCACCGGCTTGCCCTTGATGCGCATGTCGGTGATGCGCTTGCCGATGGTTGCGTTGGGATTGACGGTGTACTCGATGCCGCCGACGCGAACCATGTCGCCGCCCTGCTGGTAGTAGGGGTCGGCGTTGAACAGGTTGTCGCAGACGTCTTCCATGATGGTCTTGATCGTCTCGCCCGTCATGGTGTTGAGCGTGGTTTGCGGGTAGGTGATCGCGGTCTGGTCCATCAGCCTTTCCATGGTGATGGAATCACCCGGCAGCAGCGTGGTGCCCCAGCGGAAGCCCGGCGAGAACGCAGCGTCGGCACCCTTGACGGCCATCAGCGCATCGACCAGCACCTGGTCCCAGGTACCGTTGAAGTTGCCGCGGCGATAGAGGAAATCGTCGGTGATGGCGAGTTTCTCGTTGAGCTTGGCTTCATACGGTGCGCGCACCTTCTTGATGTAGGCGGTCATGGCCGGGTCGGCGGGCAGCAGGTTGGAGAAAACCGGCAGCAGGCGATACTTGTAGCTGGCCACGCGCTTGCCCTTGACCTCGAAATCCATGACGCCGAGGAACTTGCCGTTGGATCCGGCGTTGGTGACCAGGGTGATGCCCTTGGCGTTCTTGACCTGGACCGGCTGCGGCACGCCGTCGTGGGTGTGGCCGCCGAAGATGGCGTCGATGCCGGTGACGCGGCTGGCCATCTTGAGGTCGACGTCCATGCCGTTGTGCGACAGCACCACGACCACCTGAGCGCCCTTGGAACGGGCTTCATCGACCCACTTCTGCATGCTGTCGTCGCGGATGCCGAAGCTCCAGTCCGGCACCATCCAGCGCGGGTTGGCGATGGGGGTGTAGGGGAAGGCCTGGCCGATGACGGCGACCTTCACGCCATTCTGTTCCTTGATGGTGTAGGGCTTGAATACCTGATCGCCGAAGTCGTTGGTGACGACGTTTTGCGCGACATAGTCGACCCCGGCCTTCTTGAAGTCGCCATTGACGATTTCCATCACGCGCTGGGCGCCGAAGGTCGATTCCCAGTGCGGGGTCATGATGTCCACGCCCAGCTTGATGCAGGCATCGACCATGTCCTGGGCGTTGGTCCACAACGAGGTGGCCGAACCCTGCCAGGTGTCGCCGCCGTCGAGCAGCAGGGCACCCGGGCGCTGCGCGCGCATCTTGTCGACCAGGGTTTTCAGGTGGGCGAAGCCGCCGACCTTGCCGTAGACCTTGGCGGCTTCGGAGAAATCGAGGTAGGTGAAGGCATGGGCTTCGGCGCTGCCGGGTCTGATGCCGTATTTCTTCAGCAGGTTCTGGCCGACGATGTGGGGGACCTTGCCGAGGGCACCGCCCACACCGAGGTTGACGTTGGGCTCGCGGAACCACACCGGCAGCAACTGGGCATGGCAGTCGGTGAAGTGCAGGAAGGAAACGTTGCCGTGACGCGGCACGTCGTAGAAATTGGCGGGTGCATTGCCGGCCAGCGCGGCTTTGCTGTCCAGTGCCATGCCGGAAGCGGCGGCGACGGCGAGTAGTTGCATAAACTCGCGACGGTTCATGTGCATAGGGATCTCCTCGGAATCAAATCGTTGGTAAGGCTATCGATATTCTGCGATCACAGCGTGATCGGGTAAATAGTAGCTCCGGCTCATCGGCCTAAACAAAAAAGCCCGGTTACCCGGGCTTTTCTGCAGTGTCGATGCCTATTTACGGAAGACCGAAGCCTTCATCGGCAGGCCGTTGGACAACGCGGAGTGGAAGTACTCCAGGTTGTTCATGGTCGTTCCACCCTGCGGCGGCGAAACTTGACGGACCTGCTGGAAGCATCCCTGGTAGCGCTGCTGCAGCGTCACCAGGTTGTCGCCTCCGCGGAACACCGGCCAGTGCACGGCATGGCCGACCGGCGGCGAGATTAGCTCGGAACGCAGGTAGTTGCCGCCGTTCTGCACGTGGCAGCTAGCGCAGGCGAAGTTGAGCTGGCCCTTGCGGGTGAAGAAGGTCTTCTTGCCGTCGTTGTAGGCTTCCATCGCCTTCGGACCCTCGACCTTGATGTTCATCAGCATGCCGTCGGACAGGGTGCGCATGTAGGCGGTCAGCGTGCCCATGGTCTTCATGTCGTTGACCTTGTAGGCCTCTTCGCCGTTGGCGACGCGGCAGTCGTTGATGGCATCGTGCAGGGTCACGACCTTGCCTTTGGCTTCGTCGAACATCGGATAGTTGCCGGCGATGTTCTTGCCTCCGTTGGGCAGGCAGTCGGAATATTTCTTGCCGCTCTTCAGCGGGGTTTCCCACATTTTCTGGCCTTTGTCGATCTCGCTTCCAAACGGCGGGAACTCCATGATGGATTCGTACTGGGCCTTGCTGTCTGCGTCGAATGCCAGGGCGCCGTAGACATAATCTTCAAGCTTGACGTTGGGATACTTGTTGGTGAAGTACTTGATCAATTCCTGCCGATCCGCCTCGGGCGTTGCGTGTGCGGTGGCCGCACCGAGGGCGATCCCCAGCCCTGCCAAGCCCGCGATCAGCGTGGTGATAGTTTGTTTTTTCATGCCTTCCTCCAGGAACCTGTGAATAAACCTAGAGCGGGGCACTGTGTGCCCCGCTCGTTTACAGCCTTGAATTTCAGCCGACGGTCGCTTCTGCGGCGTTCTTGTCGCCGGTGTTGTCGACCCAGTTCACCGCGACCTTGTCACCGGCCTTGGCGCCCTTGACCTTGAAGCCGAGGTAGGGGTTGCGGGACACGCCGCCGCCCATGCCGGCTTCCAGCACGGGGGCGCCGTTGAGGGTGGCGGTGACGGTGGTGATGTAGTGCGCCGGCACCAGCTGGCCGGTCTTGGCGTCCTTGCGCTGGCCAGTCTCCATCGGGTGGTTCATCAGCACTTTGATATCGGCAACGTCGCCCTGCATGGTGGCGCGGATTCTCATCGGTTCAGCCATTTGGTATTCCTTTCAAAAATATTCAGTTCAATTCGGTGTTTGTGCGGGTGGAGCGGATCAGCCGCCACAGCCGCCGATGGTGACCTTGACTTCCTTGGCCGCCACGTAGGTCTTGTCGCCTGCCGTCACTAGGGCGCGCACCAGCGAGGTGGCACCCATCTTGATGCGGGTGGAAACAAAGCCCTGGGCACCGCCCTTGAAGCTGAAGTCGCAGACCAGCGGGGTGTTGTTCTTTTCGGCCAGGATGGCGATGGCGGTGGTGCCGGCGATGCCGCTGGTCACTTCCACCGGAACCACGGCGCCGTTTTCGGCGATGTCCGGGGCCTTGATGACGATGTCCTTGGAGTCGGCCGGGGAGGCCACACCCATGTTCTTCATCGCGTCAGCGAGGGACTTGGCTTCATAGGCGCTGCGCGGGTAGGCGGCGAGCGCCTGACCGGGCTTGAGCAGACCAGCGGCCACAGCCACGGCAACGGTGCCAGCGCCGGCGGCGCTTTTCAGTACATTTCTGCGAAGTGAGTTCATCAGCAAATCTCCTAGTGTGTGATTAAAGACCGTAAATAAAATCAACAACCTTGTCGATTTCCTCTTCGGTCAGCACCTTGTGCTTGCCGAAGGGAATCATGGTCGAGCTTGGGTTGAAGGCAGTGGCATCCCAGATCTGGGCACGCAGCTTGGCCTTGTCAGGGAAGCGGGCGCTCATGGCGATAAGGGGAGGGCCATACAGGCCGGTTGCAACCGCATCAGGCACAGTGGGCATGCCATGGCAGGCCAGGCAGTTGCCCTTCCTGTTGTTGAACGCGATTTCCTTGCCGGTTTCTTCCTTCTTCGGTGCGGCGGTCGGGGTTGTGGTCGCCTGGGCCAGCACGGTGCCGGACAGCATGATGGCGCTGAGTGCGCAGGCCGCGGTTACCAGATGCAACTTCCGCATAGTCATCCTCCTATTTTTTGACATGGTGAGTGTGCGATCGCCGCATGATGCTTATCGCGGTTAGCGCTATCCAGTGACGGATGAGACATAGCATAGTGGAATTAGTTTTTGCGGTGCAATACGAAGTGCGAATATTTCAGCCAGAAACCCGGGGTAAATTCCTACCAGCCGCCCTGGATAAGGGTTTCTGGAGGAGGGGGCTCACGGTTTGCGCTGCGCTTTTTCCATTTCCTGCCAGGCGCGCCGCCGCGCTTCGGCCGCGGAAAGCTCGTGGAAACTGCCGTCGCCGGCCTTGATGCCGATCGAAATCTGCTCGATGGCGGCGACCAGGTTGCCTGACAGCGCGGCTGCCTCGGCCAGCGCGCGGTGGCTTTGCAGCTGTTGACCCAGTTGCTCATATGCCTTGGCCGAAAGGGTCCACAGGCGTCTGTCCTGCGGCGTCAGGTTGCGCTGTTTTTCCAGTGCGGCCAGGCTTTCCTTGGCACGGTTGGCGCTCAGCAACGCATCGCTGTAGCCATAGAGCAGCGGCTTCGAACCCGGGTAGCGCGCCAGACCGGCCTCGAATCGCTGCAGCGCGAGCGCAGGTTTTCCGGCTTCGAGGGCGGTACGGGCGGCCAGCTGATGGATCATCGGGCTGGCGGGCTGGGAAGCCAGCAGCGCCTGGATCTGATCCTCCGCCGCGCGATATTCGCGGGCACGCAGCAGGGCGCTGGCGAGCGCGTAGCGGGCGGCGATTTCGCTGCTGTAGCGCTTGTCCTTTAGAGCGGCGCGGGTGATCTGTACGGCATCGGCAGCGTTGCCCTCCTGGGCGCGCAGACGGGCGCGCACCAGCTGAAAATCGAGACTGTCCTGGATTTGCTGATAGGGAGCCGATTCACTGCGCGCCTCCATGTCCGAAACGCGGTCGGTGGTGAGCGGGTGAGTGCGCAGATAGGCGGGTGCATTGGACTCGTAAAAACGGTTGGCGCGGATCAGGCGGTTGAAGAATCCGCTCATGCCGCGCGGATCGAAACCGGCCTTGGTGAGCAAGTCGTAGCCCATGCGATCGGCCTCGCGTTCATAGTCGCGGCTGTAGTTCAGCTGGTTCTGGATCGACAGCGCCTGGGTCGAGGCGATGGCCGCGCTCGCCAGGTTGGCATTGGAACGCGCGGCCAGCAGCGCGACCGCCAGTGCGGCAAGGGTGGGCAGTTGGCTCTGTGACTGCGCGGCCATCATGCGGGCGAGGTGATCCTGGGTGACGTGAGAGATTTCGTGCGCGACCACCCCCGACAGCTCGGATTCATTCTGCGCCGCCTGCAGCAGGCCGGTATGCACGCCGATGTTTCCGCCGGGCAGGGCGAAGGCATTGATCGAGTCGTCCTGGATGACGAAAAAATTGAATTCGCGCTGGTTGCGCGGGCTGACCGAAACCAGCCGGTAGCCCAGCTGGTTGAGATAGCCTTCGATTTCGGGATCGTCCAGGTACAGGGGATGCGCGTAGACGTCGCGCATGATGGTGCGCGCCAGGGTCTGCTCGTCCTGATCGGAAAAGTATTTTCTGGAAACTTCGCCCAGATCGGGGAGATCCGAGGCCAGGACCGGGTTGAGCAAAAGCGACAGGGCAAGCAGGGTTCGGATGATCACGGTGGGGTTCGACGCGCGGGTAGGGTGCCTTGAGGAATTTGAATTAGGATGCCGGGATTGCCAACAGGTTCCGGACGTACATGAGCGAATTCACCCATTTCGATCAGCAGGGTCGTGCCGTCATGGTCGATGTCGCTGACAAGCAGGACACCCGCCGAATTGCGGTTGCGTCCGGCTTTATCCATATGTTACCCGATACCCTGTCGCGCATCCTTGGCGGCGAGGCGGCCAAGGGTGACGTGCTGGGCGTGGCCAGGATCGCGGCCATTCAGGCGACCAAGCGCACGGCCGAACTGATTCCGCTTTGCCACCCGATCGCGCTGACCCGGGTCAGCGTCGAGTTCCATCCCGATGCCGAGCGCTCGCGCATTGAATGCGTGGTGACGGCCGAAACCGTCGGTAAGACCGGAGTGGAAATGGAAGCGCTGACCGGCGTGGGGGTAGGGTTGCTGACGATCTACGACATGTGCAAGGCGGTCGATCGCGGCATGCGCATCGAGGGCGTGGCGCTGCGGGAAAAACAGGGCGGGCGTTCCGGCCACTGGCGCGCTGCCTCCTGATCGGGTGGTAGGAACGTCGGATTGTTTGCGAGCCGGGCTCGGGCAAGATGATGCACCGCTTTCATATCGATGAACATGCTTGATTCTGGATGTCTCATGGCGCGACCGGGCCTTCGACTTGGCCTGGTCGCGTTGTTCTTGCTGGCGCTCGGGGTGACCGGGCCGTACGGCATTGCGCGAGCCTCGTTGCTGGACGACCAGCGCTATCCGGCGAGCGGCGAGCGCCTGCTGCTGTGGGTGTCCTCCGAACGCGGGCGTGACGCGCTCGAGGCAAGCGCCGCCGAAGCCTTGTCGGCAGCAGGCGTCGCGGTCTGGTCGCTTGACCCCAGCAGCAGTTATTTCCTGCCGCAGTTGCCGCGCAGTATGGACACGATACCGGCGCAGGACGTGGCGAACTGGATCAGGACGGCCCTGGCTAGCGGCAAAACGGTGACCGTATACGCCGTTGCCCGCTCGGCCGTTCCTGTGCTGCGTGCCTTAACCATGCTGCAACGTTCTGAGCGCACCGCCATCTGTGTCATTCTGATGTATCCCAACCTTTACAGCGTCGCCGAACCCCTGGCCGAGCCCGACTATCTCGTCCTCGACGCGCTCGAGGGCGCGACGATTCGCGTCCTTCAGCCGCGCCGTTCGGCTGCGACCCCCTGGCTGTCCGGGCTGGTGGAAACCTTGCGGAAGCGAGGCGCCGCAGTCAATACGACGATGCTCGAGAATCTGCGTGAACGGTTCTGGGCGCGGGAAACACCAACCGAATTCGAGATTGCCGAAGGACGTCGGCTTGACGCCCTGTTGCAGCGGGAGATGGAATCATGCGGAAACCGATGAAGCCCAGCCTTGGATTTGGATGGGGTCTGCTTGCACTGCTTTTCCTCGCCTTGCCCGCTGGCGCGGCCGGATTTCAGGCGCACGACAGTCTTACCCCTCCTGCATTGGCCGCACGCGACCTTGCGGGTGTCGAGCGCACGCTCGCCGACTATCGCGGCAAGGTGGTGCTGCTGAATTTCTGGGCGACGTGGTGCCCGCCCTGCCGGCGCGAAATGCCCTCGATGGAACGTTTGCGCGTGAAAATGCAAGGACGTCCGCTGGCGATCGTTGCGCTGGATAGCGCCGAACCCATCGAGGACGTGAACGCCTTCCTTGGGCTGATGAAGCTGGGCTTCCCGATCCTGCTCGACCCCGAGGGCGAGAACACCAAACGCTGGAAAGTGTTCGGACTGCCCACCAGCTTCCTGCTCGATGCGCAGGGGCGCATCCGCTATGTGCTGTCAGGTCCCACGGAATGGGACGAGGGCGAGGCGCAGCAGATCATTGAGTCCTTGCTGGCCGAGCTGCCCGCGCAGCCGAACGCATCCGTCGGCGCGCCTAAACCCTGAAAAAACAAGGGATTCTGATTAGACGGGCTTATCCGTACATCAGCCCTACTGCTTGCCATTGCCGCTGCTTGGCGTGCAAAATAACGGTATATTCGAAACATTTAATATAGCCGTTCCCGCACTATCCAGCCGTCCCACAGTTGGTGGTACCCAAGCAGAAGCCACCCGGCTCATACTGACGAGCCGCGGGACAATATTGAGTCTAGAGACAGCATGAACGCCAAGATCAAAGTGGAAAACCACGACGCGCAGGAAATCAAGTACACCACGTGCTACATGTGCGCCTGCCGCTGCGGTATCAAGGTGACGCTGGAAGACAACAAGGTCCGCTTCATCCAGGGCAATCGCAATCACCCGACCAACCAGGGCGTGCTGTGTGCCAAGGGCTCCGCGGGGATCATGAAGCAGTATTCCACCGCCAAGCTGACGCAGCCGCTGATGCGCAAGCCTGGCACCGAGCGCGGCGAGGGGATTTATGAGCCGGTGAGTTGGGAGCAGGCGCTCGACGTGTTGACCGAGCGGCTGGAGGAAATCCGCGCCACCGATCCGTCCAAACTTGCTTTCTTCACCGGGCGCGACCAGATGCAGGCGCTGACCGGCCTGTGGGCGCAGCAGTTCGGCACCCCCAACTGGGCGGCGCATGGCGGTTTCTGTTCGGTCAACATGGCGGCGGCAGGACTCTATTCCATCGGCTTCTCGTTCTGGGAATTCGGCGCGCCGGACTGGGATTACGCCAAGTATTTCATCCTCTGGGGGGTGGCTGAGGATCACTCCTCCAACCCGATCAAGATCGGTCTGGAAAAGCTCAAGCGCCACGGCGGCAAGTTCGTCACCGTCAACCCGGTGCGCACCGGCTATTCGGCGATCGCCGACGAATGGCTGCCAATCAAGCCCGGCATGGACGGATTGCTGGCCATGTCGATGGTGCACGTGCTGCTGCAGCGCGAATTGTTCGATTACGAGTTTCTGGTGCGCTATACCAATGCCTCCTGGCTGGTGGTGCAGGCGCCGGGGCAGAAGGGTGATGGCCTGTTTCTGCGCGATGAGAACGATCAGCCGCTGATCTGGGACATCGAAAAGGAAACGTTCAGGAACGGCATGGACGGCGATGTCGCCCCCGCGCTGTTCGGCGAGTTTGTCGCGCCCGACGGCCGCCGCGTCAAGACCGTGATGTCGCTGATGGTCGAGCGCTATCTCGATGAACGCTATGCGCCGAAAAATGTCGCGCTGGAATGCGGCGTACCGGCCGAGACCATCGAACGCATCGCGCTGGAGATGGCGCACATCGCGTTCAAGGAAACCGTCGAGTTGCCGATCGAATGGACCGACGTTTGGGGCCGCAAGCACGACAAGGTGGTGGGTCGCCCGGTGGCGATGTACGCCATGCGCGGGATCTCCGCGCATTCCAACGGCTTTCATGCCTGCCGCGCGATTCACATGATCCAGATGCTGCTCGGCGCGCTCGACGCGCCGGGCAACTTCCGCGCCCGCGCTCCCTACCCGAAGCCGATTCCGCCCCACCAGCTGCCGGAAAACAACATCGACATCATCAACGCGCCGAACACCCCGCTGTCGCGGCCGCCGCTCGGCTTCCCGACACGCCCGGAAGATCTGGTGATCGACGAGTTCGGCAACCCGCTGCGCATCGACAAGGCTTTCTCGTGGGAGACGCCGCTGTCCTCGCACGGCCTGATGCACATGGTCATCACCAACGCCGTCAACCACGACCCCTACGCGCTCGACACGCTGATCCTGTTCATGGCCAACATGGCGTGGAACTCGAGCATGAACACGGCCAACATCCAGGACATGCTGCGCGCCAAGGACCCGGAAAACTTCGGCGAGTACAAGATCCCGTTCCTGGTGGTGATCGACGCCTTCCACTCGGAAATGACCAACTTCGCCGACCTGATCCTGCCGGACACCACGTATTTGGAACGGCACGACTGCATCTCCCTGCTCGACCGGCCGATTTCCGAGCCGGACGCGGCGGCCGATGCGATCCGCTATCCGCTGGTCAAGACGGGGCGAGACGTCCGGCCGTGGCAGGAGGTCATGGTCGAACTGGCTTCGCGGCTGAAATTTCCGGCCTTCACCCGGCCGGACGGAACGCGCAAGTTCGAGGACTACCCCGACTTCATCGTCAACTACGAGCGCTCGCCCGGAGTGGGTTTTCTTGCCGGCTGGCGCGGCAAGGAGGGCGACAAGTTCCTCAGGGGCGAGCCCAACCCCAAGCAGTGGGAAAAGTACATCGAGAACCAGAGCTTCTTCGCCCACCACTGGCCGGACAACCAGAAGTACATGCGCTACGTCAACCGCGACTATCTTGAAGTCGCGGCCAACGCCGGCTTCGTCGGCAAGGTCGAGCCGATCATCATGCAGTTCTATTCCGAGCCGCTGCAGAAATTCCGCCTGGCGGGAATGGGCTTGTATGACGGCCCGCAGCCGACCAATCCGGTCGACCGCGAGCGCCTGGTGAAGTACTTCGACCCGCTGCCGATGTGGTACGAGCCGCTCGAGCAGCAGCGTGTCGACAAGGACGAGTACCCCTTCTATGCGCTGACCCAGCGGCCGATGTTCATGTACCACTCGTGGGATTCACAGAACGTGTGGCTGCGCCAGCTCATGGCGCAGAACTATATGTACATGAACGCGCGCAGGGCGGCCGACATGGGCCTGAAGGACTACGACTGGATCTGGGTCGAGTCGCACAATGGCAAGATCCGCTGCCAGCTCAAGACCATGGAAGGCACGCAGAAGGACACCGTCTGGACCTGGAACGCCATCGGCAAGCAGAAGGGGGCCTGGGGCCTGAAGGAAAACGCTTCCGAGGCGACCCACGGCTTCCTGCTCAACCACCTGATCTCGGAGCTGCTGCCGGAGAAACAGGGCGAGCGCCGCGTTACCAACTCCGATCCGGTGACCGGCCAGGCGGCGTGGTTCGACCTGCGCGTGCGCATCTGGAAAGCCGCTCCGGGGGAAACCGGATCGTGGCCGCAGTTCGACGCGCTGAAGGCGCTGCCGGGCGACGAACGTTACGAACGCCCCGACGTGTTGCGCTACGACGCCCGCAGCCACGAAAAGAACTGAGCCGTTGAACTAGCAAAGCGAGCACAAAATGAGACTTGGATTGGTCATCGACCTCGACGTGTGCGTGGGCTGTCATGCCTGCGCCATCGCCTGCAAGGAATGGAACGCCTCGGGCACCATCGGCCCGCTGTCCGACTACCAGCCCTACGGCGCCGAGCCGTCGGGAGTGTGGTTCAACCGCATCCGCCATTTCGAGGTGGACCGCTACCCGAACAACAAGACCGTCAACTTTCCGATGTCGTGCATGCATTGCGAGGACGCTGACTGCGTCACCGTCTGTCCGACCGGCGCCTCCTACAAGCGTGCCGAGGACGGCATCGTGCTGATCGACCAGGACAAGTGCATGGGCTGCAACTACTGCTCCTGGGCCTGTCCCTACGGCGCGCGCGAGCTCGACCGCTCGAGCGGCACGATGAAGAAATGCACCTTGTGCGTCGACCGCATTTACGACCAGGAACTGCCGGTGGAGGAGCGCCAGCCGGCGTGCGTCCTAACCTGTCCCGCGCACGCCCGCATGTTCGGCGATTTCGACGATCCGGATTCGGCGGTGTCGCGCACCGTGCGCGAGCGCAGCGGCTTCCCGCTGATGCCCGAACTCAACTACAACCCGACCAACACCTACCTGCCGCCGCGCCGCAAACCGGTGATTCCGGTCGACACCGAACCCCGAGGCGGCCTGAAGGAAAGCATCAGGCAGTTCGCCAACCGACTGGTGCGGCGCTGATCGAAGTTGCATCAACCATGAACCGTCATTGCGTGCGCAGCGAAGTGGGCCGGTCCGGCGGGAGCACTGGCGACCGGATGGCTTGGTCACCTTGTAGCGCACCGTGACCAAATAGAGTTACCCGAGGATTCACCATGCATCCAGCCTTCTCCGTCATCTTCTTTACCGTGGCTTCCGGCGCGGGCTTCGGCCTGTTCTCGCTGCTCTACATTGCCGATGTCTTTCAGCTTGGCGGCGGCTTCCACCGTGTGCACCTGATGCTGGGATTGCTGATGGCAATGGCCCTGGTGGTCTTTGGTCTAATCTCCTCGACGTTTCACCTCGCCAACCCCAAAAATGCCTGGCGCGCCGTCAGCCGTTTCCGCACCTCCTGGCTGTCGCGCGAGGGCGTATTCGCCATCGTCTTCATGCCGCTGGCGCTCGCCTACCTGACGGTGATCTGGTTCGACCTGCATCCCGCCCTGCGTCACGTCATCGGCCTGGCGGTCGCCGTGCTGGCCTGGATCACCGTTTTTTCCACCGGCATGATCTATGCCTGTCTGAAAACCATCCGCCAGTGGAACACGCCGCTGGTTCCGGCCAACTACCTCGCCCTCGGGTATGCCAGCGGCAGTCTGCTGCTGCTGCTGGGCGCGGTAATTGCCGGTCTCGAGACCACGCCGTATATCGCCATGGCGGCCCTGATCCTCTCGGTGGCCGCCGTGCTCAAGGCCATCTACTATTTCTGGATCCGCAGTCCCGGCCTCTCGCCGACCGTCAATACCGCCACCGGGCTTACTCGCGCCCAGGTCAAGTTGCTCGATACCGGCCATACCCATGGCACTTTTCTCACCCAGGAGTTCGGTTTCCGTCTTGCACGCCAGAGGGCCAGCCTGTTGAAGGTGTTCGTTCTCGCCCTCGGCTTTGTCATTCCCGGTCTGATGCTGGCCTGGGTGTTCAGCCAGCCCGGCAACCTGACGGCGGCCGTCATTGCCACTTTGTCCGGAATCGCCGGCGCCGCGGTGGAGCGCTGGCTGTTTTTCGCCGAGGCGCGCCATGTCGTCAACCTCTACCATGGCGCCCAGCGCTGCTGAAACGGCTTGGCGATCATTGCACTTTGGTGTATATTAGCGCGTTCTAATTAACGTCCAACAGGAGTGAATGCGCTTATGTTTGGTCTGTCAGGTTTCAAGGAAGTCGATCCCGGTTATGTGGCAGAAATCGCTACCCAGGGCGCGCATCTGATCGATGTGCGCACCGAAGCCGAGGTTGCGCAGGGCGTCATCGACGGCGCCATCCACATCCCGCTTCACCTATTACCGCTGCGCGCGGCCGATATCCCACAGGACAAGCCGGTCATCATCTATTGCCGTTCCGGTGCCCGTTCGGCGCAGGCTTGTGCGTTCATGGCCTCCAAAGGCTACAAGAACATGCATAATCTGGCGGGCGGTATCATGGCGTGGGCGCGTTCCGGCAACGCACTCAGTCTTCCGCGTTGAGGTTATAAACAAAATCGTTGTCTAGCCTTCCTTGCCATGCATTTTCGGTTGCAATGGGGCAACTTCTGGTTTAATGTACCGCAGCGTTTTTTAGCACATGCTGATTTAATGTTAGGAGAACACAATGAACTTCGATAAAGAACTCGACGCCCGTGGCCTGAACTGCCCTCTGCCCATCCTGCGTGCCAAAAAAGCCCTGGCTGAAGTCGAAAGCGGCCAAGTGCTGAAAATCCTGTCCACCGACCCGGGCTCGGTCAAGGACTTCGCGGCATTCGCCAAGCAGACCGGCAACGAGTTGCTGTCCACCGCCGAAGCGGGTGGTGAATTCACCTTCTTCATGAAGAAAAAGTAAACAACTGAAAAATCCAGCGCCGTCTGCCCAAAAGCACACGGCGCTGTTTTTTTAACCGGAACAGGAGAGACACATGGAACAGAAAAAAATGGCCATCATCGCCACGAAGGGCACGCTGGACTGGGCTTATCCACCGTTCATCCTCGCTTCGACGGCGGCTGCGCTGGGCTATGAAACCCAGATTTTCTTCACTTTCTATGGCCTCCAGCTTGTTCGCAAGGATCTGTCCGTTCTCAAGGTCAGCCCGCTGGGCAATCCCGGCATGCCGATGAAAATGCCGTTCGGGCCCAAGTGGTTCAAGAGCATCAACTGGAACATGCCCAACGCCATCCAGGCGATCATCCCCGGCTATGAAAACGTGGCGACTGCGCTGATGAAGCAGACCATCGCCAACAACGGCGTGGCCACCATTCCCGACCTGCGCGAGTTGTGCCAGGAGGCCGAAGTCAAGTTCATCGCCTGCCAGATGACCGTCGAACTGTTCGGATTCGAGCATTCCGACTTCATTGATGGGCTGGAGTACGGTGGCGCCGCGACCTTCTTCGAGTTCGCCGGCGAAACCGACATCTGCCTGTTCATCTGAGCGCTCGATAGGCATAAGAAAGAAGCCGGGTTATCCCGGCTTTTTTTATGCCTGTTGCATTATTGCCACAAGAATTCAATGCTTGAACAGGATGCTCAATGAAGCCTTGCGGGTGGAGAGTCGACCGGGATAGCATCGCGCTGTAACCAAAAGTTATAAGCAAAGTTAATCAAGTTTTTTCTGGAGACAATCAAACATGAAGCTCACCCGCGTATTCGCATTCATGGCTATGGCCGGCCTCGCAACCAGCGCCTTCGCTACCAACGGTTACTTCTCGCACGGCTACGGCATGAAGTCGAAGGGCATGGCCGGTGCCTCGACGGCCAGCCACGACGATGCCTTCGGCGGCGCCAACAACCCGGCTGCCATGGGGTTTGCCGGCAACCGACTCGATCTGGGTGTGGACCTGTTCAGCCCGGTTCGCAGATATAGCCGGACAGGAAGTGCCGGCGGTTTTTTTGACGCCTCTGTTGAAAGTGATTCCGAGTATTTCCTGGTTCCCGAATTCGGTTACAACCGGATGATCAACAACAACCTGGCGCTTGGGTTGACCGTTTATGGCAACGGCGGCATGAATTCCGATTACGAAACCGGCCAGCTTGATATGGCTATGTGTTCTGGAGGCATGGCGCCCCCTGGACCCGCAAATATGCTATGCGGCGAAGGTCGGCTGGGTGTTGATTTGATGCAATTGATCGTGGCTCCCACCCTGGCCTATAAGATTGCTCCCAACCACTCCATCGGTGTCGCCCCTTTGCTTGGTTACCAGGCCTTCGAGGCAAATGGTTTGTGGGCTTTCTCGCAGCTTTCGAACGACCCGTCGAAGCTGACCAACAACGACCACGATAGCGCATTTGGCTACGGTGTCCGCGTGGGTTACATGGGCAAGATTACCCCCACCGTGACCATCGGCGCGGCGTACGCCAGCAAGATGAATTTTGACGAGTTCGATGATTACGCGGGCCTGTTCGCTGAAGAAGGTGACTTTGATATTCCTGAAAACTACAGCCTTGGTGTCGCGTGGCAAGCAACGCCGGCCCTGAAGCTGGCGCTGGATTATCAGCGCATCAATTATTCGGGTGTGGAATCCGTATCTAACACCAGCGAGCCGGCAATTATCTTCCCGTGCGGGAACAATAATCCCACCTGCCTGGGCGGAAGCAACGGTATTGGCTTTGGCTGGGAAGACATGAATGTGTGGAAGCTGGGCATGGAATACAAGTACAGCAATCAGTGGACCCTCCGCGCGGGTTACAGCCACACCGACCAGCCCATTCCGAGCAGTGACGTAACGTTCAACTCGGTTGCTCCCGCTGTGATTGAAGACCACGTTACCCTGGGATTCACCTACACTCTGGCTACGGGCAATGAACTCACCATGGCCTACATGCACGGCTTTCTTAACCATGTATCGGGTCCGGTCAACCAGTATTTCCCGGTTGGCGGAACGGACAAGATCCAGATGTACCAGAATTCCTTGGGCATCCAGTACAGCTGGAAAATGTAATCCATCAGCCGCATTCATAAGCTGATAAAATCTGGCCGGGGTCTTTATGACCCCGGCTTTTTTATGTCCATAGGAATGAATATGTTGCGACGTTTTGTTGGGGCCGTGCTGCTGGCAGGTTATTCGCTCACGAGCTGGGCGATTGCGCCTTATATCAAGGCCGACGCCGTGCCAGCGGGCGAACTGGCCGCGGTGTCGGCGGCGGTTGAGAAGAAGCTGACCGGTGCCGGCTTCCAGGTTCTGGGGCATTACTCCCCCAAGGGTATGCCTACCCACGGTGTGGTGGTGGTGACGGATGCCGCGATGCTGGCAAAAATACGCGAACTGGGCGGTGCCCATATTGTGGCGGCGCCGATCCGGGTCGGAGTGACCGCATCCGGCGAAGTGTCTTACGCCAATCCGGACTATTGGTATCGCGCCTACCTGCGTACCCGCTTCAAGCAGGCTGAATCGAATGTCCGAGACGTGCAGTCGCGTCTGGCCAAGGCGCTGGGTGCAGGTGCGGGCTTCGGCGGTGACGAATCGGCCAAGGATCTGCCGGTCTACCGCTACATGATGGGCATGGAGCGATTCGACGACCCTAAGAACGTCCTGGCCAAGCACGCCGATTTCGATGCGGCAGTCAAAGCGGTCCAGGACAATCTGGGTAAAGGCGTGGCTGGCTCCAGCAAGGTGTTCGAGCTGATCGTTCCGGAGAAGAAGATCGCGGTGTTCGGGGTGGCGATGGACAGCGCCGAGAATGGCGATGCGGTGATCCTGAACAAGATTGGCGTGCAGGATCGGGTCGCCGCTTTTCCCTACGAGATCTTCGTGGTGAATAACGAGGTGCGCGCGTTTTACGGCCGTTACCGGCTGGCGCTGGCGTTTCCCGATCTGAGCATGGGGCACTTCATGCGCATCGTCTACGTCCCCGAGGAATTGCACGGAACGCTGACCCGCGTGGCGGGCGGCAAGGTACGCTGACCCTGGACTGATCCGACAGAAAGCGCGACACCAGTCGCGCTTTTTTTTGTTGCGACGTCGTATCGCAAGCCGCCGAAAAATTCCAGCGTCAGCCCGCGCCCAGCCGTGAATGCTGCGCTTCGAGTTTTTTCAGCATGGTGCTGAAATCGGCGAGACGCGCCTGTTCCTGCTGGACGACGGCGGCGGGTGCCTTGCCGACGAAGCTGGAATTGGCAAGCTTGCCCTGCGCCTTGGCGATTTCGCCTCGTATTCGGGCGATTTCCTTGGCCAGCCGGGCGCGCTCTTCATCCTTGTCGATGGCCACCACCAGCATCATCCGCATGTCGCCGACCAGGGCGACCGCGGCGTCGGCCTCCGGCAGCGTGGGGACGGCGCTGACTTCACTGAGTTTGCCCAGTGCGACGATGTAGCGCCCCAGCGCATTAATCGTGGCGGCATCGCCCTCGATCACCAGTGGCACGCGCTGTGCCGGCGACAGGTTCATTTCACCGCGCAGGGTGCGGCAGGCATTGACCAGTTCCTTCAACAGTTGAATCCGCGCCACGCTGTCGGGGTGGCGTTGGGCTTCGTCGACCTGCGGAAAAGCGGCCAGCATGATGCTTTCGCCCGACACGCCGGCGAGCGGGGACACCTTCTGCCACAGCTCTTCGGTGATGAAGGGGATGATGGGGTGGGCGAGACGCAGCGTGGTTTCGAGTACGCCGGCGAGCGTGCGGCGGGTGGCGCGTTGTTGCTCCGGGGTGCCATCGTTGAGTTGCACCTTCGCGAGTTCCAGATACCAGTCGCAGTATTCGTCCCAGACGAATTCGTACACGGCGCGCGCGGACTGGTCGAAGCGGTAGGCGGCAAACGCCTCGCGCACGTCCGCGACGGCCTGCTGCAGTCGTGCGGCGATCCAGTGGTCGGCATCCGAGAAGTCCATCGGCTGGCTGGCGTCCTGCCCGCAATCATGGCCTTCCAGGTTCATCAGCGCGAAGCGGGTGGCGTTCCACAGCTTGTTGCAAAAGTTGCGGTAGCCCTCGGCGCGCTGCAGGTCGAACTTGATGTCGCGGCCGTGCGTGGCCAAACTTGCGAAGGTGAACCGCAAGGCATCCGTTCCGTAGGCGGCGATACCTTCGGGGAATTCGCGGCGGGTGCGTTTCTCGATGCTGGCGGCCTGCTTGGGGTTCATCAGGCCCTGCGTGCGCTTGGCGACCAGTTCATCCACCGCGATGCCGTCGATGAGGTCGATCGGATCGAGCACGTTGCCTTTCGACTTGCTCATCTTCTGGCCTTCGGAATCGCGCACCAGACCGGTCACGTAGACCTCGCGGAACGGCACCTTGCCGGTGAAGTGCAGCGACATCATCACCATGCGCGCGACCCAGAAGAAGATGATGTCGAAGCCGGTAACCAGCACCGAGGTCGGCAGATAGCGCTCGAGCTCCGGGGTCTGTTCCGGCCACCCCAGGGTGGAGAACGGCCACAGTGCGCTTGAAAACCAGGTGTCGAGCACGTCGTTGTCTTGCGTCAGCTCGCGGCCGCCGGCCTGCACCCTTGCTTCGGCTTCGCTGTGCGCGACGTAGAAATTGCCGTCGGCGTCGTACCAGGCGGGGATGCGGTGGCCCCACCACAGTTGACGCGAGACGCACCAGTCCTGGATGTTTTCCAGCCACTGGCGATAGGTCGTCGCCCAGTTCTCCGGCACGAACCTGAGTTCGCCGGAATCGACGGCGGCGAGGCCCCTCTTGGCCAGTCCTTCCATGCTCATGAACCACTGGTCGGTGAGCATGGGCTCGATCACCGCGTGAGTGCGGTCACCGCGCGGGATCATCAGCTTGTGCGGCTTGGCGGAGACGAGCAGGCCCTTCGCCTGCAGTTCGTCCAGCAGCTTCTGGCGCGCGTCGTAGCGGTCCAGCCCCTGGTATTCGCTCGGGGAGAACTCGTTCATTTTGGCATCGAGCGTCAGCACGCTGATGGCCGCGAGATGGTGGCGCTGCCCCACCTGCCAGTCATTGAAGTCGTGTGCCGGGGTGATCTTGACCACGCCGGTGCCGAATTCGCGGTCGACATAGTCGTCGGCGATGATGGGGATACTGCGTTCGGCGATCGGCAGCCGCACGCTCTTGCCGATGAGGTGTGCGTAACGCTCGTCCTCTGGATGCACCGCGACGGCGGTGTCGCCCAGCAGCGTTTCCGGGCGGGTAGTGGCGACAGTCAGGAAGCCGCTGCCATCCTCCAGCGGGTAGTTGATTTCCCAGATGAAGCCGTCTTCCTCGGTGCTGACGACTTCGAGATCGGATACCGCTGTCTGCAGAACCGGATCCCAGTTCACCAAGCGCTTGCCGCGATAGATCAGACCTTCGTTGTACAGGCGTACGAAAACTTCGGTGACAGCTTTCGACAGTCCCTCGTCCATGGTGAAGCGTTCGCGGCTCCAGTCGGGCGAGGTGCCCAGCCGGCGCATCTGGCGGGTGATGGTGGAGCCTGAGTGCTCCTTCCAGTCCCAGACCTTTTCAAGGAATGCTTCGCGGCCGAGGTCGTGGCGCGAAATGTTCTGCGCGTCGAGCTGCCGCTCCACCACGATCTGGGTGGCGATGCCGGCGTGGTCGGTGCCCGGCTGCCACAGCGTGTTGTCGCCCGCCATGCGGTGATAGCGGGTCAGCGCATCCATCAGGGTGTGCTGGAAGGCGTGCCCCATGTGCAGCGTGCCGGTGACATTGGGCGGCGGCAGCATGATGCAGTAGGCGGGGGCGTCGGATGCGGTGCCGGCCTTGAAATAGCCCGAGCTTTCCCACTGGGCGTACCAGCGTTTTTCAATATCGGCCGGTTCGAAGGATTTGGCGAGTTCCATGGCTTGCACGCAAAGCCGCCATTATCCCAAAAAATCCGGGACATGGCCCTGAGGGTCGACCAAACATGCGGATTCAGGCGGAGGGATTGTGCGGTGACTAGCTTTTTTTGTCGTCCGCCTGATGTTGCGCGCCGAGTTTCTGGGCGACGGCATCGCGCACGATTTCGCGCACGTTGACATCGAGCTGCGACAGCAGGGTCGCCACGGTCTCATCGAGATTCCTGCGCAACTCGGCAGCGACCTGCTTTTCCATCACTTCGGACAGCTTGGGGGCGAGTTCGCTCATAAGCTGCTCGGCCATGCTGTCCATTACCGCGGCGGGCGGTGGTGGTGGTTCAGGGCGGGTCGCGACAGCGTGGGGAACCTGGACGGCGGCCTGTTCAAATTTGCCGGCATCCGCGGCGGCAGGCGTTACAGGGCCCGGCGTCGCGGCGATGCTGTGCGGATTGACCCCGCGGACGATGACGTCCGTCAGCACCGGCAGCCAGGCATCGGGCGGTGCCGTCTCGACGGCGGGCACGGGGTCGGGACCGCCGCGATGCTTTCTCAGCAGCGCATCCATCTTGCTCAACAACGGGCTGTCAGTCATGGCGATCCTCCTGTTCAGGCCGGATTGCGCAGGTCCAGCGGCGTGATGGCGTAGCCGCGTTCCTGGTAAAAACGGTAACGGGCCCGGCTTCGTTCGCGGTCGCCGTCATCCTGGCTGACGACTTCCAGCAGGCGCTCGAAGCGGGCGAAGGCGGGCGGCCAGTCATGATGCAGGTTGATCATGACGTCGGCGCGCGGCAGGGCGTCGGCGTTGGCGCCGATCAGCACCGGGGTCTCGCTCGCCAGCGCATCGGTGTCGCGGCAATGCGGCACGAAACCGAGTGCCGGCGTCGTCCACAACAGGCGGTCGATGGCATCGGCGGCGGCCGCGTCGGGTGCGTAGACCATGACCTGCTTTCCCTGTGCATAGGCCTTGGCTACCAGGCGCCGGGCGACGTCGAGCTTGTCCTCGGCAAAGGTGTAGAAGGTGATTTCGGTCACTTGTCCGCGCGATTCAACAGGAAATGCACCAGCAGCGAAACCGGCCGCCCGGTTGAGCCTTTTTCGCGGCCGCCCTTGTAGGCGGTGCCGGCGATGTCGAGGTGGGCCCAGTGGAATTTCTTGGCGAAGCGCGACAGGAAGCAGGCCGCGGTGATCGATCCGGCCGGGCGACCGCCGATGTTGGCCATATCGGCGAGGCTGCTCTTCAACTGCTCCTGGTAGTCGTCCCACAGGGGCATGCGCCAGACGCGGTCCCAGGAATCGTCCGCGGCGTGCTCTATTTCCCGCGCCAGCGGATCGTGATTGCTGAATAGTGCGCTGGGGTGGGAACCCAGGGCGATGACGCAGGCGCCGGTCAGGGTCGCCAGGTCGATTACCGCGTCGGGCTCGAAGCGTTCGGCATAGGTCAGCGCGTCGCACAGGATCAGGCGCCCCTCGGCGTCGGTGTTGAGGATTTCGATGGTCTGGCCGGACATCGAGGTGACGATGTCGCCGGGCTTGTTGGCGCGCGCGTCCGGCATGTTTTCGCAGGAGGGGACCAGTCCGATGACGTTGATCTTCAGCCCCAGTTCGCCGATCGCACGGAAGGCTCCGAGCACCGCGCCGCCGCCGCTCATGTCGTAGTTCATCTCGTCCATTTCGGCGGGCGGCTTGAGCGAGATGCCGCCAGCGTCGAAGGTGATGGCCTTGCCGACCAGCACCACCGGCTTGTCACCCTTTTTGCCGCCGTCGTGCTTCAGCACGATGAAGCGCGGCGGCTTGTCGCTGCCCTTGCCGACCGACAGGAAGGATCCCATGGCAAGCTTTTCGCAGGCCTTTTCATCGAGGATCTCGCAGCCGAAACCGTAGGTCCTGGCCAGGCTCTGGGCCTGACTCGCCAGATATTCGGGGGTGCAGACGTTGGACGGGGTGTTGCCGAGGTCCTTGGCCAGGCGGATGCCATGGCCGATGGCCTGGCCGCGTGCCAGGCCCTGTTCGCCGGCATTGAGTTCGCCGCGGCGGGAGACCGCGAAGGTCAGACGCTTGAGCGGGCGGCGAGGCTCGTCCGACTTGCTTTTCATGCTGTCGAAGCGGTACAGCGTGGCGTGTGCGCTGAGCGTCGCCTGCTCGATATTCCACATCACATCGCGTTTTTTTACCGGAATCTCCGACAGATAAACCACCGCTTCCATCGAGCCGCTGTCGTGCAGTGTCTTGACCGCGCAGCCGATGGCGTCGCGGTAGGCCTTTTCGTGGAATTCGCGCTCCTTGCCCAGGCCGATCAGCAAGACCCGATCGGCGAGGATGTGCGGCACCTTGTGCAGCAGCAGGGTGCTGCCGGCCTTGCCATCCATGTCGCCGCCGCGGAGGATCTCGGACAGGTAGCCGTCGCTCGCCCGATCGATGTCGATTGCCGGTGCCGACAGCTTGCGGTGGTCGAACACGCCGACCACGACACAGGCACTGCGCTGCTTTTCGGGCGCGCCGCTTTTTATGCTAAATTCGAGTTCGATTTCCTTGTTTTCCATGTCAGTGCTCAAAAAATACAAATTGTATGTCGGGCGATTATTGGCGCAGGCATGGCTGATTGTCAAAGACACGCGAACTTTCAGGGCGCAGCGGTTTTCCGCGCGCTGCACAGGAGCGGCGAATGATTAGCCGCCGAGCCCTGATGCGCGAGATGAGCCTGTCTACCGGCGCCGTCCTGACCGTGCTCATTGCCATTTCGCTGGTCATGCTGTTCATCCGGCTGCTGGGCGATGTGGCGCGCGGCAAGCTCGCCAACGAGGCAGTGTTTGCCTTTCTCGGGTTTTCCCTGCTGCATACCCTGCCGGTATTGCTGAGCATTGCCCTGTTCGCGGGTGTGCTTCTGCCCTTGTCGCGCATGTGGCGCGACAGTGAAATGGTCATCTGGCTAACCTCGGGTTTTTCCATTATCCAGTGGATACGCCCGGTTCTGACTTTTACCCTGCCGCTTGTGCTGCTGATCCTGCTGCTGACAGCCTGGCTCGATCCCTGGGCCCTGGAAAAGCGCGCCGACTATCGCGACGAGCTTAAAAGTCGCGCCGAAATGGCGCTCGTCACCCCGGGGCTGTTTGCCGAGGGCAGCGGCGGCGACCGGGTGTATTTTGTCGAGTCGATGAATCCGCTGACCGGGGTGGTGCGCAACATCTTCCTGCGCTCGCAGGAAGATGGTCAACTCGGGCTGGTAACGGCGCGCGAGGGCAGCTACACCCCGATGAAGGATGGTTCGCGCTATCTCGTTTTGAAAGAGGGGCGCCGCTATGAGGGCGTGCCGGGACAACTCGATTACCGGATTATCGAATTTGAACGCTACTGGATGCGGCTGGATGCAGTGGAAATCGTGCCTGGAAGGAAAAACCTGAAGCAGGCCGGTCTTTCCAAATTGATCGGCAACCCCTCGCCCGAGGCGCGCGGCGAACTGCTATGGCGTGTTGGCCTGCCGATCAGTGCTCTGATTCTGGCCATTCTGGCTATCCCCCTGAGTTTTGTGAATACCCGCGCCCGCAGTTCCTACGGGCTGGTGATCGCCCTGCTCGTGTACTTCATCTACAACAATATGCTGTCGCTGAGCCAGGCCTGGGTGACACAGGACAAGCTCAATCCGTGGTTCGGCATGGGTGCGGCTCATGTAGTCATGGCTATCGCCGCCGTTTTGTTCTTCTATCTACGCACCCATCCCGTCCCCTGGAGGCGGAGACGCCCGTGAGCATACTGGCTCGCTACCTGGCCGCCCAGGTCCTCATGGCAACCACCTTTGTCCTGTTGGCGCTGATGTTCCTGTTTGCCTTTTTCGATGTAATCCAGGAACTTGGCAACATCGGGCGCAACAATTACGGGCTGGGCCACGTTTCGATCGTGGTCATGCTCAACCTTCCGGGTCACCTGTACGAGATCCTGCCGGTTGCGGCGCTGATCGGTAGCCTCCTGGCCCTGTCGCGGCTGGTGGCCAATAGCGAATTCGGCGTGATGCGTGTTTCGGGGCTCTCCAACTGGCGCGTGGCGCGCTACTTCGCGCTGATCGGCACGGTGTTATCCATCCTGATCCTGCTATTGGGCGAGTATGTTTCGCCATGGGCCGAGCAGGCGGCGCAGCGCCTCAAGCTGTCCGCCACCCAGTCGGTGGTGGCGCAGCAATTCCGCTCGGGGCTGTGGGTGAGGGATGGCGCTTCATTCATCAATGTCAGCGAGGTGATGCCGGACAGCACGCTGCGCGGCATCAATATCTACACGTTTGACGGGGAAGGCCGTCTGCAGCTGATTCGCGCCGCCCGGCAGGGCAAGTGGAAGGAAGACCAGACCTGGGAGCTGAAGCACGTCAGCGAAACCCGCTTCGATTCCGAAGGCATCCGGGCCACCCGCAGCGAGCGGGAATCCTGGCGTTCCGCCCTGTCTCCGGAAATGTTGAGCGTGTTGCTGATCGCTCCGGAGAAAATGTCTGCCCGGACCTTGTGGCGCTATGTTTCGCACCTGCGGGATAACGGGCTCAAAGCCACCCGCTATGAACTGGCGCTATGGTCAAAATTCATCAATCCCCTGGTCATTCCGGTCATGATGCTGATCGCCATGCCCTTCGCGCTCAGCACCCCGCGCGCCAGCAATGCCAGCGGCAAGGTCTTTGTCGGCATTCTGGTCGGGCTCGGCTTTCATCTGCTGAGCCGCCTGTTCAGCCATCTCGGCCTGCTCAACGACTGGCCGCCCGTCATCGTATCCAGCCTGCCGTTGCTGATATTCCTGACGATTGCCCTCCTCAGCCTGCGATGGGCGGAACGACGCTAGCCTGCCTGCCGGCGCATCTCACGACCTGTCTGCTGATTCGCGAACCGGAAGCCAAAACAGCCTGCGTTCATGCGCTGTGGCAGGAGTGGCGGGCGGGAAGCGTTGCGGCGGCGGCCGATACGCCGCGTACACCGATCGATCAGCCTGGCCGGCCGGATCGCCCGCAGCAG
>JBGSTQ010000295.1:0-1506 GCA_041736375.1 Thiobacillaceae bacterium | reverse complement strand
CTGCCATCCGGCCCCAGCGCCATGCGTCCCGGCTCTGGCAAGGCGGCCCATTCCCTGGCGCGCACACCGAGCACATCGGCCTGCGAGTCGCCGCTGCCGCCGCCGCCGGCAATGGTGGTGATGATACCGCTGGGCGAGATGGCGCGGATACGGTTCAGGTTGTCGCCGGAGTAGCGGTAATGCGGGGTTTCGCCGATATACAGGCTGCCATCTTGCGCCAGCAGCAGGTCGACCGGCGCGTTCAGGCGGGCATCCAGCGCCGGGCCGCCGTCGCTGTTGGCCTGGTAGCTGGTGGTGTAGTATACGCCGGCGATGGTATGGATCAACCCGTCGGGTGTGATTTTGCGGATCAGCCCGGCGTTGAAATTATCGTAGGTTGTCGCCAGGTACAGGCTGCCATCTGGGGCGACCTCCAGCGCGTTGAGAAACCAGCCCAGTGTGGCGGCGGCTGCCGGGCCGCCGTCGCCGGTGGGGTAGCCCTGGCTGCCGTTGCCTGCCATGACCGTTTTCGTGCCGTCGCCGTTGATGCGGTAGATTTTCCGGTCCGAAATATCCAGGTAGTAGATCGTGCCGTCCGGCGCCACCGTTACGTCACCCACATAATTGATGTTGGTCCCCCCGGGGATCACCGATGTCATCACTGCGTCCAGGTCGGCGGTGCGCAGGTCGCGCCCGTCGCCCAGGTGCACCACGCCTTCGTTCAGGTCATAGGTGTGGTGCACATCCAGTGTCCAGCCACCCAGCCCGGTGGCGGCCAGCGCGTCCCAGTAGCCCAGCGGGCGGACATAGGAGCGCACCACGTTGATGCCGCAGAAATCGTAGGCCACATCGGCTGCCGGCGGGTAGTCCAGGTATTCGCAGTATTGGCGCCCATCGTTGACGAAGGTTTGCTCGCCAAATTGGGCAAAGGACTGCTCTAAATCGCTGCGGGCGGCGTAGTAGGTGAAGTCGTAAACGTAGGTGATGTCGAAGCGCGCCAGCGGGCGCCCGTTGGTCAGCCGCCCGTAGCCGTCTTTGCCATCCCACACCAGGCGCAGGCTGATGTCTGGGCCGATAGCGCCGATGGTGCCGGAATACAGCCCGGTGATGCCGTAGGTATTGCCGGCTGAGCCGCGCCCCCAGCGCCGAAAGATGGTCTGCCCACCCACCTGGGCATTCAGCCCAATGGCTTTCAGGCCGGTAGGCGGCACGCCCACGGTGACCGGGATATTCAGGATGTTGCCTACCAGCCAGCCGGGTGTGCGCTGGCTGGCGTAGTGCAGGTTGAAGGGTGTGCCCGCCAGCGGCAGGGATTCGCCCAACGTCTGGGTATCGCAGTTGATCACCGAGCCAGACTCGCTGCACGAGCCGGGCTGGTCGCCTCCCTCCGGCGCAGCTGGCGGTTGTACAGCACCCGGCCCCGGTCCAAACGGCCAGTTGAAGTCCCAGGGCGAGAAATGCGGGATGGGCACGCGCCACAGCTCCTGCCCGGCGGCGTACAGCCCGGCGAGCTGCTGCAGCTCGGCA
>JBGSTQ010000146.1:0-1666 GCA_041736375.1 Thiobacillaceae bacterium | reverse complement strand
CGCGTGATGACGCCGGTGCAGGCGATCGAGGCGGGCGCCACGGATCTGGTCATCGGCCGGCCCATCACCGCCGCCGCCGATCCGGTCAAGGTATTGAAATCGATCAATGATGAAATCAGGCTTTTACAGGGAGCAGTGAAGTGAAAATTACGGTAATCGGTACGGGCTATGTGGGGCTGGTGACAGGGACCTGCCTGGCCGAAGTCGGCAACGAGGTGCTGTGCGTGGATGTCGATTCAAGGAAGATCGACATGCTGAAGCAGGGCGGGATTCCGATCTTCGAGCCTGGGCTGGAAGACATGGTCAAGCGCAACGTTGCCGCCGGCCGCCTGGCCTTCACCACCGACATCGAGGAAAGCGTCGGCTTCGGCGACATCCAGTTCATCGCTGTCGGCACGCCGCCGGACGAGGACGGTTCGGCGGACCTGCAATACGTCGTCGCCGCCGCGCGCAACATCGGCCGCTACATGAACGGCTACAAGCTGGTTGTGGACAAATCCACCGTGCCGGTGGGTACCGCCGACAAGGTCAAGGCGGCCCTGCAGGAGGAACTGAGCGCGCGCGGAGTGAACATCCCGTTCGATGTCGCGTCGAACCCGGAATTCCTCAAGGAGGGCGCGGCGGTCGATGACTTCATGAAGCCCGACCGCATCGTCATCGGCACCGACAGCGAGCGCGCGACCCACCAGCTGCGCCAGTTGTATGCGCCGTTCCAGCGCAACCACGAGCGCCTGACGGTGATGGACGTGAGGAGCGCCGAGCTCACCAAGTACGCTGCCAACGCGATGCTGGCGACGCGGATTTCCTTCATGAACGAACTCGCCGTGCTGGCCGAGAAACTCGGCGCCGACATCGAGCAGGTGCGCCACGGCATCGGTTCCGATCCCCGTATCGGCTATCACTTCCTCTACGCCGGCTGCGGCTACGGTGGCTCGTGCTTCCCCAAGGACGTGCAGGCGCTGCGGCGCACCGGCCAGGAGAACGGCATACCGCTGCGCGTGCTGGATGCGGTGGAAGAGGCCAACGAAGCGCAGAAGCACATCCTGGTCAACAAGCTCACCAAGCGCTTCGGCACCGACCTCAAGGGCATGCGCTTCGCCATGTGGGGCCTGGCGTTTAAGCCCAACACCGACGACATGCGCGAGGCGCCGAGCCGCGCCATGCTGCATCAGCTGTGGGAGATGGGCGCGAGCGTCTCGGCCTACGATCCCGCCGCGATGGAGGAGACGCGGCGCATCTACGGCGAGCGCGCCGACCTGCAGCTGGTCGACAGCCCGATGGACGCCCTGAAGGGCGCCGATGCGCTGCTGATCGTCACCGAATGGAAGGTCTTCCGCAGCCCCAATTTCGACACCATCAAGGACCTGCTCAAGCAGCCGCTGGTGTTCGACGGCCGCAACCTGTACGAGCCGCAGGCGATGCGCGACATGGGCTTCGAATACTTCCCGATCGGGCGACAGTAAGGCATGTACAAGAGCATAGAAGACTGCGTTGGGAATACACCCTTGGTCCGCCTCAAGCGCATGCCCGGCACGACCAGCAACATCATCCTGGTCAAGCTCGAGGGCAACAATCCCGCCGGCTCGGTGAAGGACCGCCCGGCGCTGGCGATGATCGACGCGGCCCAGGCGCGCGGCGAGATCAAGCCCGGCGACACGCTGATCGA
>JBGSTQ010000129.1:0-3570 GCA_041736375.1 Thiobacillaceae bacterium | reverse complement strand
CGCGACCGGTCACGCGGTGCAGACCAGCCTGCTCGAGCGCGTACGCGCCCACCCCAATATCGACACCTTCGAGCAGCACGTCGCCATCGACCTGATTTCGGGCAAGCGTGCCGGCGGCGAGGAGTGGCAGATCCACGGCGCCTATGCACTGAACAAGGGCACCGGCGGTGTGGAAACCTTTGCCGCCGGCCACACCGTGCTCGCCACCGGTGGCGCCGGCAAGGTCTACCTCTATACGACCAACCCCGACACCTCGACCGGCGACGGCATCGCCATGGCCTGGCGTGCCGGCTGCCGGGTGGCCAACCTGGAATTCGTGCAGTTCCATCCGACCTGCCTGTACCACCCGCACGCCAAGTCCTTCCTTATCAGCGAGGCGGTCCGCGGCGAGGGCGGGCGGCTGCTGCTGCCCGACGGTTCACGTTTCATGCCTCTCCACGACGAGCGTGCCGAACTCGCGCCGCGCGACGTGGTGGCGCGCGCGATCGACTTCGAGATGAAGAAGCGCGGCATCGACTGCGTCTATCTCGACATCAGCCACAAGCCGGCCGATTTCGTGCGCGAGCATTTCCCGACCATCCACCGCCGCTGCCTGGAACTTGGCATCGACATCACCCGCCAGCCGATCCCGGTGGTGCCGGCGGCGCACTACACCTGCGGCGGCGTGGTCACCGACATGAACGCGCGCACCGACCTGCGCAATCTGCACGCGGTCGGCGAGGTCACGTTCACCGGCCTGCACGGCGCCAACCGTCTGGCGTCGAACTCGCTGCTGGAGTGCCTGGTGTTTGGTCATGCCGCCGCGCGCGACATTCTCGACAGCCCGCCCGCCCCCACGGTCGAGCTTCCCATATGGGACGAGTCGCGCGTCACCGACCCCGACGAAGAGGTGGTCATCTCGCACAACTGGGACGAGTTGCGACGCTTCATGTGGGACTATGTCGGCATCGTGCGAACCAACAAGCGTCTGGCGCGGGCGGCGCATCGCATCCACCTGCTGCGTGACGAGATCGACGAGTTCTACCGCAACTTCCGCGTCAGCAACGACCTGATCGAGTTGCGCAACCTGGTGCAGAGCGCCGACCTCATCATCCGCTGCGCGCAGTTGCGGCATGAAAGCCGGGGCTTGCACTACAGCCGCGATTACCCGGAGCTGATGCCGGTCGCCGGCAACACCGTACTCAACCCGCGTCCCGGGATGCTGTGTCCGAGCGTGTGCGGGGCCCCCATCTAAGCGACGCCCTGAGCCTGCGCATGCCGTCGGGCGTCACGCTGTCCGGCAGCAAGGTCAGCACCCGGCGCTTGCCTTCAACCTCCAGCCGCAGCACGCAAAAACCGGGCGAAACGTAGCTGTCGCCCATCACCCCTGCCGTCACCCAGTCGCCGGACGGCACGCTGATCCGCAGGCTGCCGTCGACGCTGATGCGCAACCGTGGCATGGCAGCGCGCTGGCGCACCAGCGCCCAGCCCAGCAAAATGCCGCTAGCCGTCGCCAAGGCCCACTTCAGCGCCAGCGGCAGCGCCGCAAGGAAGATCGCCAGCCATGCCAGCAGCGTCATGGCGAGCAATAACATCCCCAGCCAGAGCGAGGGTTTGAGCTCAATCTCGTGCATCAGCGTGTAAACTTTTGACTATTGCAACAGCGGAAACCTGCATCGTGATCGAATCCTGGAAACTTTTCCTGCAAACCCAAGGCGCGGCGATCGAAAACGGTGCCGTGCAGCATTACGGCAACGCCAAGGCCGAACTCGAGTCCGCGCGTGAAGGCACCATTGTGGCAGACCTGTCGCAACTGGGCGTCATCGCCTTCCGCGGCGAGGATACCGTTTCCTTCCTGCAGGGCCAGCTGACCAATGACCTGCGCGGCCTGCATGCCGACGGCGCCCAGTGGAACGGCTATTGCAGCCCCAAAGGTCGCCTGCTCGCCAATTTCCTGCTCTGGCGGCAGGGCGAAGACACCTGCCTGCAGATGGCGGGCGACATCCTTCCAGGCGTGCTTAAGCGGCTGTCGATGTTCATCCTGCGCGCCAAGGTGAAGGGGCGCGATGCCAGTGACGAGTCGGTACGCCTGGTGGTCGCCGGCCCCCAGGCCCGGGTTGCGGTGAACGCGGCCATGGGTGGGGTGCCTGACACCGCGATGCGGTCCGTCACCTGCGACGCCGGCCTCGTTGTTGGCGTGGGCGAGGACAAGTTCGTGCTGTCGGTCGCGCCCGAGCACGCCGCCGCCGTCTGGAAAGCCCTGCGTGAAAGCGCCACCCCGGTCGGCGCGCCGGTATGGGACTGGCTGCGGCTCAATGCCGGCATCCCGATGATCGTCTCCGCGACCCAGGAAGAGTTCGTGCCGCAGATGGTCAATCTCGAAGTGATCGGCGGCGTCAGCTTTCAGAAGGGCTGCTATCCCGGTCAGGAAATCGTCGCCCGCAGCCAGTATCTGGGCAAGCTCAAGCGCCGCATGTTCCTCGCCCATAGCGACATCGAGGCGCACCCCGGCAACAGCCTCTACAGCGCCGACATGGAAGGCCAGGCCACCGGAACCGTGGTCAACGCCGCCCCCTCCCCCGATGGCGGTTGCGACCTGCTGGCGGTGGTCCAGGTTGAAAGCGCGCGCACCCAGCCACTGCATCTCGGCAGCATGGCCGGAACGGCTCTGACGCTCAAGCCACTGCCCTACAGCCTGCCCGACTGACGTGCCGCATCTGTATGTTTATTACCGCATCGCGGCTGACGATACGGTTACCGCGCGCGAGGAGATCGCCGTTTTGCAGGCCTGTCTGGCGCCTCATTGTGGCGTGGCCCCGAGACGCATGATGCGCTGCGAGGATGCCGGGATGTGGATGGAAGTGTATGAAAGCGTCGCGGACCCGCAGTCGTTCATCGACGCCATGCAGCGTCGTCTGCTCGAACCGGGAATGGACACCCTGCGCCACTGCGAGCGCCACCTCGAATGTTTTTCTGATCTCTGATTTCCGGCGATTTTCGTTGCTGCTCCAGCTTGGAATTTTTTGGCTTCATCCTATAAAAAAGTCTTCAGAAACACTCAGGAGACGATCATGCTGGACATCAACAAATGGGTCACCCAGGAACGCGCAGAACCAGGCACGCGCGGCAATCTCATCGAACTGGAGCCCTGGACCGAGGACATGGCGGTCGAGATGGCGCGCCGCGACGGGCTGGAACTGACCGACGACCATCTGGCCATCATCCGCTACCTGCGCGACTGCTACGCCGACCACGGCGGCACGGTCAACGCGCGCATGCTGATGAAAACCCTGGAAGCGGAATTTGCCGGTCTCGGCGGACACAAGTTTCTCTACAACCTGTTCCCGCGCGGCCCGATCGCCTCGGCCAGCCGCTACGCCGGCTTGCCGATGCCGCCGGGGACGCGTGATCCCTCTTTCGGCAGCACCCACTGACGCGGAACTGACGGTCTAGGCCGATTCCTCGACCGGCACCCGCGCCGCCAGGGCACACAGCAGTTCGTAACTGCTGGTGCCGGCTGCGGCGGCAACGTCGTCCACCGGCAGGCCCTCACCCCACAGCACCACCGGCGTGCCGACCTCTGCCCCCGGC
>JBGSTQ010000121.1:0-3976 GCA_041736375.1 Thiobacillaceae bacterium | reverse complement strand
GTCGCCGCAGCAAGGAATACCGCGAAACCGCCCCCGAGCAGCAGGATGGCAATGCCGAAAGCGGCAGGCTCGGCCGTCAGAAAACCTGCCATCAGGGCGACGGTTCCCAGCGCGAGCGGAACGTGACTGAACCACGCAACCGCGCGCGGCGCGGGCAGTGTCGAGCCCGCCACCACCGGAAGCATCTGCAACAGGGCGCCCAGCATCACCATGGCGAGGAATCCCAGCGTGAGCGCGTGGGTAAGAGCGAGCGCCGGCGGCGTCCAGCGCGAGGCCAGGGCATCGGGCGCCACCACTATCAGGACTGCGGCAGCGAGGAGGAACAAGGGCGCGGTGAGAAAAAACCGCAGCGGCAGCGAGAACGGGGGAGCCTGTTCGAAGGAGAGGCCGGCTTGCAGGCTCATCGTGTGCGGGCGTCTTAGGTGCCCGCGGGTGCCGCGTCGGCTTTACGAATCAGGATGACGTAGCTGCCGTCGGCTTCCCTCTGCGTGGTGTGGCGATAGCCGCGTTCGGCGAGCAGCGAATAGAGCGGAAACGGTTCGCGATGCAGCAGCAGCCGGATCGACTGGCCGGGACGCAGCAGGGCCAGCGTCTGCAAGACCTTTTCCATCGGCTCCGGCGGTTCCAGCCAGCGTGCGTCGACGAGGATTTCGTCAGTCGGGGAGGACATGCGAATCACTACGGCGCCGCGTCTTGTACGGTAACGGCTTCCATGGAACGGATCAGGCTGTCGCGCTCGCCGCCCAGCACCTGGTCGGACATGGGGTAGAGCATGTTTTCCTCCTTCAGGTTGTGCTGCTGCATCAGCATGTTGAGCGTTTCCGACAAACCGAGATAGCGGCCGTGATCGGCGTGGGCCACGGCGCCCGCCATTTCCTGCAGCAGGCCTCGCATCTGCTCGTGCTCCGTGCGCATGACTTCGGTCGGCCCCATGCGCATGCCAGTACGCGCTTCGAAGGCGGGAAACAGCACCTCTTCCTCCATCGCCAGGTGGTGCGCCATCGCCTTCTGAAAGTGCTCGAACAGGCTACGCGCGCTGTCCCAGTTATTTTGCGCCACAGCGACTTCGGCGGAGGCGAACAAATCGTCGCAGACGCGGTGATCGCTGCCCAGAAAATCCACAATCGTGCTCATCGGTTTCCCCCGTGTTTGCTGAGCCCTGAGTGTATCAGGACAAGCAAACCTTAAAATCACCTTGATATTTTATCTACATGTTGTATGGTTGATTGGCAGTCAACACAAAATGTAGATAACCGAGGAGATGACGATGGCAGACGTGGGGATGGGTACGGTGGTATCGATGGCGCCGCGCGAGGTGGTCAAGCGCGACGGCCAGCGGGCGGCTTTCGATGCGAGAAAGATCCGCTCGGCGCTGCTGCGCGCAGGGCAGGCCAGCGGCGAATTCGGCGAAGCCGAGGCGGATCTGCTGACCGCCCAGGTGGCGAAGGTGCTGATCCACAGCTTCCGCGGTTCGCCCCCGGAGATCGAGCGCATCCAGGACGTGGTCGAGCAGAGCCTGATCGCCGCCAACCACCTCGCCACCGCGCGCGCCTATATCGTCTATCGCGAGACGCACAAGAAGCTGCGCCAGGATCGCAAGACCGTGGTCGATGTGGAATCGTCGATTAACGAGTACCTGTCGCGCCAGGACTGGCGGGTCAACGCCAACGCCAACCAGGGCTACAGCCTGGGCGGGCTGATCCTCAACGTGTCGGGCAAGGTGGTGGCCAACTACTGGCTCAATCATGTCTATTCGCCCGAGCTCGGCGAAGCGCATCGCGATGGCTCGCTGCACGTCCATGACCTCGACATGCTGGCAGGCTACTGCGCCGGTTGGTCGCTGCGCACCCTGCTGCACGAAGGCCTGAATGGCGTGCCGGGCAAGGTCGAGGCGGGGCCGCCCAAGCATATGTCGTCCGCGGTCGGCCAGATCGTCAATTTCCTCGGCACGCTGCAGAACGAATGGGCGGGGGCGCAGGCCTTCTCGTCGTTCGATACCTACATGGCGCCCTTCATCCGCAACGACGCGATGGACTACGAATCGGTCAAGCAGTGCATCCAGGAACTGATCTACAACCTCAACGTGCCGTCGCGCTGGGGCACGCAGACGCCGTTCACCAACCTCACCTTCGACTGGACCTGCCCCGAAGATCTGCGCGAACAGGTTCCGGTGATCGGCGGCAAGGAAATGCCTTTCACCTACGGTGAGCTGCAGGTCGAGATGGACATGATCAACCGCGCCTACATCGAGGTGATGACCACCGGCGACGCCAAGGGCCGCGTGTTCACCTTCCCCATCCCCACCTACAACATGACGCCGGACTTTCCCTGGGAATCGGAAAACGCCGAGCGCCTGTTCGCCATGACCGCGCGCTATGGCCTGCCGTATTTCCAGAACTTCATCAATTCCGAGATGAAGCCGAATCACATCCGCTCGATGTGCTGCCGCCTGCAGCTCGACCTCAGAGAATTATTGAAGCGCGGCAACGGCCTGTTCGGCTCAGCCGAGCAGACCGGTTCGGTCGGCGTGGTGACGGTCAACTGCGCGCGCCTGGGCTACGAGTACAAGGGCGACGAAGCCGGGCTCTTGCGCCGTCTTGACGCGCTGCTCGACATGTCGCGCAACGGCCTCGAAATCAAGCGCAAGGAAATCCAGCGCCTGATGGACAACGGCCTCTTCCCCTACACCAAGCGCTATCTCGGCACGCTGCGCAACCACTTCTCGACCATCGGCGTCAACGGCGTCAACGAGATGATCCGCAACTTCAGCGATGACGCCCACGACATCACCAGCGAATGGGGCCACGACTTCGCGGTGCGGCTGCTCGACCACATCCGTCGCCGCATCGCCGCGTTCCAGGACGAGACCGGCCACATGTACAACCTGGAAGCCACGCCGGCCGAGGGCACCACCTACCGCTTCGCCAAGGAGGACGCCAAGCGTTATCCGGACATCCTGCAGGCGGGCACCGCGGACGCGCCGTATTACACCAACTCGACGCAGCTGCCGGTGGGCTTTACCGACGACGCCTTCGAGGCGCTGGAGCGGCAGGACGACCTGCAGCGCAAATACACCGGCGGCACCGTGCTGCACATCTACATGTCGGAGAACATTTCCTCGACCGAGGCCTGCCGCAATCTGGTGCGCCGCGCGCTGGAACGCTTCCACCTGCCCTACATCACCATCACGCCGACTTTTTCGATTTGCCCCAAGCACGGCTACCTCGCCGGCGAGCACGAGTTCTGCCCCACGTGCGACGAGGAAGCCCTGTCCCGTAAACGCGCTGTTAACGCCTGACCCCAAGGAGACCGAAATGAATGACATGACTGTTCCGACCCAAGTACTGACTGCTGACGCACTGAAGGACGAAGAGCGCACCCGCTGCGAGGTGTGGACCCGCGTGATGGGCTATCACCGTCCGGTGACGAGCTTCAACAAGGGCAAGAAGAGCGAGCATCGCGAGCGGCGCCACTTCGTCGAGAGCCGCTGCAGTCTGGGCTGATGCCAACTATTCCGTCATCGCGAGGAGCGTAGCGACGTGGCGATCCAGAGTCTGTTGACCTATCCCGCACCCTGGATCGCCCTAAAGGACTCCGATCCACTAGGTGCTGGAGCACCAATGGAATCGTATGCTTCGCGTCGCTCGAAATGACGAATATGGAGCTAGGCACATGCTGAGGGTGGGCGGCCTGACGCCGCTTTCCACCACCGACTGGCCCGGCATGCTGGCCGCGGTGGTGTTCTGCCAGGGCTGTCCCTGGCGTTGCGGCTATTGCCACAATCCCGACCTGATTCCTGCGCGCGGCGAAGACGAAATCCCCTGGGAAGACGTGCTCGTGTTCCTGCGCCGCCGTCAGGGGCTGCTCGACGGCGTGGTGTTTTCCGGCGGCGAGCCGACCGCGCAGGCGGGCCTGCTGGACGCCATGCGCGAGGTGCGCGCGCTCGGGTTCAAAGTCGGCCTGCATACGGGCGGCA
>JBGSTQ010000284.1:0-1502 GCA_041736375.1 Thiobacillaceae bacterium | reverse complement strand
TTGCCATCGACTGCGGGCATGGGGTTGGAAATATCGAGGTTGTCCTGTGGATCCAGCACATACCAGAATGGCTCGGCCATGGCCGCTTCCGGCACCAACACCAGTTTTTCCGATGCAGAGTACCAGGGAAAGATAATGCCGCCCCCGTAGCCCCCGAATCCGTACCAATCCCAGCGTCCCTTTGCACCTACATCCTGGCCCTTCACCATAAAGGTCCAGACCAGCCCTTTATTCCCTTGCACCAATCTCGGCTTGAGTACCTTGATCCCGGCCGCTTCCCAAGGCGTGTCATGGGCGACCTTCCAGGTGGATTCCTCGCGCACCAGGTGCCTGTCGTCCAGCAATAGATGCGGTCTGGCATCGCTATCAAACGCAGCGCTGACAGCCGAGGGCGAAGAGTCGGACTCGACCGATTCGCGCTGGACAATGCCATCTGGCGAGACCACTACGTGATGCACCTCTTTGGAACTCGCGGCAGCAATCAACACATGCGCATCCCCCTGGCTATCAAGCAGCGTATCGATGTGATCGCCGGCGGTCCTGAACTGCAACAATTCAAGCACAGGCCCGAGCCGAATATCCGGCGATGGCCCTGCCGGACCGGCTGGTGGTTCGCTTGCGCAACTGGTCAGCAGTAATACTGTGCTGACCAGCAAAATGATTAACCGAGATGAGCGGGAACGGACCATTAAGCTTCTACTTAAATTGGATTGGTATGGGTATCAGACTCAGCATAATTGTCCTCTATGAATATTGGGTTCCACACTCCACTATTGTTCGGGCCAGTTTTATGTCGATAAGCCCTCATCGCCGTCCTGCTTCAATACGGCGATGACGAACGTTTGAAAAACACTGATCACGCGTCGCGCGACTTCTCCGCCCGCGCCAGTTCGCGCAACCCGTCGAGCGCCTGTTTCAGCGTGGCGCTGTCGCTGTCGTGCGGAAAAACCATCCATGCCGGCAGCCTGAACTGCGGGCTGTCCGCCACCCGCCAGAGCCGCCCGGCCTCGATATACGGGCGTACCAGGCGCTGCGGAAAGTAGCCGCTGCCGCCATACGTCAGCAATTGCTGCACGCCGAGCCAGCCGATGTTGGCGACCAGTGCGGGAGGACCGATGTCGGCATGATGTTCGCTGAACTGGGCGTGGAATTCCGGCCCCCAGTCGATGTGGATGTAGCCCTCGTCCGGCCAGCCGCGCGCCAGGTCGCTGGTCACCAGCAGCAGGGTTTCTTCGAACAGCGGTTCCACCACCAGCCCGGGGCGCGAGGTTGGCGTATACATCACGCCGATGTCGACCGTGCCCTCGATTAGGCCCTGCATGATGTCGGGCTCGAAGCCGATTTCGAGTCGCAGCGAGACATGCGGCGCGGCCTCACGCATCCATGCCACCCAGTGCGGCAGAAAGCCTTCCCACAGCGCGATCCGCCCCGACAGCGTCAGCACGTCATGGAAGCCCTGCGGCAGGCCGACGTCGTGGCGCGCCTGCTCGACGGTGCGCACC
>JBGSTQ010000026.1:0-16180 GCA_041736375.1 Thiobacillaceae bacterium | reverse complement strand
CCAGCTCTCCGGCGGCCAGCAGCAGCGGGTGGCGCTGGCCCGGGCTCTCGCCCCGCGCCCGCGCCTGATCCTGATGGACGAACCCTTCTCCAACCTCGACGTCGAACTGCGCGAGCGCCTCTCACTCGAGGTGCGCGACATCCTCAAGCGCGAGGCCACCACCGCGCTCATCGTCACCCACGACCAGCACGAAGCCTTTTCCCTCGCCGACTGGGTCGGCGTCATGCACCAGGGCCGCATCCAGCAGTGGGACACTCCCTACAACCTGTACCACGAGCCGGCCAACCGCTTCGTCGCCGACTTCGTCGGCCAGGGTGCGCTGGTCACCGGCGAAGTCATCAACGACCATCAGGTGGAGATCGAACTCGGCGTGCTGAACGGGCACATCCCGGTCGAGTGCGACGCCAGCGGCTGCGACGAATGCTTGCGCAGCTGCCATGTCGATGTGCTGCTGCGGCCCGACGACATCGTCCACGACGACGACAGCCTGCTGCTGGCCGAAGTCGAGAACAAGGCCTTCCGCGGTGCCGAGTTTCTCTACACGCTGAAGCTGCCAAGCGGCCAGCGCGCGCTGTCTCTGGTGCCTTCGCACCACAACCATGCCATCGGCGAAAAGATCGGCATCAAGCTGGCGGTCGACCACGTCGTCGCCTTTCGGCGGGACTGAGCCTTGGTGAAAATCTCGCAGCCGCGCGGCCTGCTGTTCAACGTCGGAATCGGGTTTGCCGTCTCGCTGCTGCTGCTGCTGGCGGTGATCGGCCTCGGGGTGACGCAGATGGCCCGCCTCAACGCCGAGCTGGAAAACGTGGTTTCGGTCAACAACGTCAAGAGCCGGCTGGCTTCGCGGATGCGCGACACCCTGCGCGACCGCGCGGTGCTGATGCACAACATCGTGGTATCGATCGATCCGTGGGAGAAGGATGAATTGTTCCTGCAGTTTCTCGAATACGGCGGACGTTATGCCCAGGATCGCACCGAATTGCGGACCCTGCTGAAAACTCCGGAAGAGACGCAACTGATGACTGCACTGGACGAGATCACCAGCATCAACCAGCCGGTGATGCTGCAGGTCATCGAGGCCGCCCTCGACGAGAACAACTATGGCGCGCTGACCCTGCTGCAGGAAAGAGGCATCCCGCTGCAAAACCGTCTGGTCGAGGCACTCGACAAGATGACCCGCCTGCAGCGCGAAGCCAACGAAGCCGCGCTCGGAAAAACCGTTTCCGCCTACCAGGCTTCACGCAACCTGATGCTGGTGCTGGGCATCATCGCCACCCTGCTGGCCGTCCTGGTCGCGGTGCTGGTCAGCCGGCGCATGTTGAAGCAGACGCGACTGATCGAGATCGAACGCAAGAAATACCAGACCCTGTTCGAGACCAACTCCGACGCGGTGGTGATCCTCGACGAAAAGGGCTTCACCGACTGCAATGCGGCCACCGTGTCACTGTTCGGCATGGACTCGGTCGAATCCTTCCTGCGCACACCCATTCCGCAGCTTGGCATGCCGGTCCAGGCCGACGGCACGCTGGCCTATGACCATGCGATGAAGTACATCAAGCAGGCCCGTACCGAGGGCCATGCCAACATGGACTGGATCGGAAGGCGCGAGGATGGCTCGAGCTTCTCCGCCGAAATCGCCATGCACGCCATGGAACTGGAAGGCAGGCCGGTGATCCAGGCAATCATGCGCGACGTTTCCGAGCGCCGCGCCGCCGAAGCGGCCCAGGAAGCCGCGCGTCAGGCCGCCTTGCAGATGGCTCGCGCGAAATCCGAGTTTGTCGCCAACGTCAGCCACGAAATCCGCACCCCGATGCACGGCATCCTCGGGGTCAGCGAACTGCTGCTGAAGACCGGGCTGGACGGCCAGCAGCGCGAGTACGTGACCACCCTCAAGAGCTCGGCGGAGAGCCTGCTCGCGATCATCAACGACATCCTCGATTTTTCGAAGATCGAAGCCGGCAAGCTCACCCTCGAGCAGGTCGCGTTCTCTCCGACTGCCCTGCTCGAGGGCGTCGTTTCCCTGTTTCAGGCACGCGCGCTGGAAAAGAACATCACGCTTGGCCTGGACCTGCCCGACCACGTTCCCGACGCGCTGCTGGGCGATCCCACGCGGATCCGCCAGATCCTGCTGAACCTGGTCGACAACGCCATCAAGTTCACCGATCGCGGCAAGGTCGAGTTGCGTGTCGGCTGCGAACCGCACGACGAATCCGTCACCTGCCATTTCACCGTCGCGGACACCGGCATCGGCATCAGCCGCGACGCTCAATCACGTCTGTTCCAGGCGTTCACCCAGGCCGACAGCTCGACCACGCGGCGCTTCGGCGGCACCGGACTGGGCCTGGCCGTGAGTCACCAGTTGGCGGAGCTGATGGGTGGAACCCTTGCGGTTCAAAGCGAGGAAGGCCGCGGCAGCCGATTCACCTTCGAAGTGGATCTGCCGGCCACGCACCTGCCTGTCGTCGATCTTCCCGCACCGTCCGAAGTCAGGCTGGAAGGACAAATCCTCGTGGTGGAGGATCACCCCGTCAACCAGAAAGTGCTTTCGCACCAGTTGCGTGAAATGGGACTGGATTTCACCCTCGCCTCGACCGGGAGCGAAGCGCTGGAGGCGTTTCAGAAAGGTGATTTCGACCTCGTGCTGATGGACTGGCAGATGCCCGTCATGGATGGCCTGGAAGCCACCCGACGCATCCGCGGGCTTGAAGCCGACAGCGCTGCCCGGCCCACCCCCATCATCGCGCTCACCGCCAATGCCAATCCCGGGTTCCGCGAAACCTGCCTGGATGCCGGCGCCAACGATTATCTGAGCAAGCCCTACAGCGAGTCCGCCCTGGTTGCCGTGCTGTCGCGATGGCTGCCGCAGGATGCCCGGCTGCAGCCCGTGCCGACCTCGCCGGCAGCCCCTGCACTTCTCGATATCGCGGCCCTGCACGAGCGCTATTCGGGCAATGCGGCGCTGGTCGATGAACTGGCCGGGCTGTTCTTCAGCACCACCGAAGCCAGCCTAGCCACGCTTCGCGCAGCGATCGAGCAAGGCAACCTCGAGCGCTGCCGCAAGGAAGCGCACGCGCTCAAGGGCGCGGCTGCGAGCGTCATGGCGCGCGAGATCCAGGATCTGGCACGCAACATCGAACGCTGCGCCGTCGAAAAGGACCTTGGCGCGGCAGCGGCGCAACTCGATCAGCTGGAAGCCCGCTTCAGGGCCTCAGCCCCCTGAAACAGGGATCAGTACCCGCTTGTCGAGCCCGTTGGACCTGGAGCTTTCCAGCACACGCCGCAGAATCCGATCCCCGATAGCATCTCTCGCAAGACAAGGCGTTCTGGCCCTGTTGTTTCATTGACGCCGGCGATCGCGCGTGCGTAGGATAATAGCCTTACAACACAGGAGACACGCCATGAATCGCCCGCTTGCCTTTGCTATGGCTCTGACCCTGTCCGCGTCCGGATACGCCGCCGACCCGCCCAAGCCTGCCGCCACGCCTCCGGCCAATCCCTACCTGCAGAACGTGCAGAACGTCCCCGGCAGCGGATGGATGGGCGTATTGGAGACCCCCTATGGTCCGGTGCTGATGCAGCAGGCCGCGCCGCCGCCCTACCGCGACTACCAGATGAACCGCGTCATGAGCGTGGAGGAGAAAAAGCGCTGGCTGCAGATGGCCATGCCCCTGATGGCCAACATGATGCAGATGGATGCACGCGAGGCGATGAACTATTTCGCCACCAAGTACAAGGCCAAGCCGGGGCTGAAATTCGAGGAAGTGGTCGAGTCGATGATGCTGCGCGCCAACACGCTCAACATGAAGTACGTCGGCAGCAACCTGATGTGGAAGGATTTTCAGGCCGTGCTCGGCGACGAGGGCGCGCCGCGGGTCGAGGTCTTCAGCTTCTGCGACATCGCCGTGGGCCGCGACCTGCTCAAGATCATTCCCGAGATGGTGGTGTTTCTGCCCTGCCGCATCGCGGTGATGGAAGATGCCGACAAGAACATCTGGATACTGACCCTGGATTGGGATGTGACCTGGCTCGACATGGCCGGCAAGGCCATGGGAATCACTCCCGAACTGCGCAAGGGCGCTCAGGAAATCCGCGAGAAAATGGACAGCATGATGCGCGCCGCCGCCAACGGCGAGCTCTAAAGCTCGATCACCTGACCCTGTTGCAGGGCCTTCAGCCCCCAGCCGGGCGCGACCGCCTTGAGTTCGTCCATGATCGGCACTTCGTTGCCCGGCTTCAGGTGGGTGATCCAGACTTCGGGCCTGACCGTCAGGCGCGCAAGCTCGGCGGCCAGCGAGTCCGGCCAGTGATGCATCGACACCTCGGCGATATCCGCCAGCGCATTCTCGAACGAGGTTTCGATGATCAGATGGCGCAGGTCGGGGATCGCATTCAGGGCCTGAACCAGGGCGTCGCTGCGGGTGGTGTCGCCGCTGAAGACCACGCTGCCTGCCGCGATCCTGATCCGCAAGCCGCAGGCCGGCACCACATGGTTGACGGGCAAGGCCGAGAACGTCACGTCGCCGAGGGTCAGTTGCGCGCCCAGGGGCAAGGCCTCGAATTGCATCCAGGGTGAATCGATGGTCGGGATGGCCCGAAAGTCCGGCCACAGATGCCAGTTGAAGAGGTGGGCCGACAGGACCTCGAGCACCTCGGGCAGGGCATGCACCGTCACCGGCGTGCCGCGCCGGTCCCCCACCGAGTCGAGCAGCAGCGGCAGGCCGAGCACGTGGTCGAGATGGGCGTGAGTGATGAAGATATGGTCCACCGCCTCCATCTGTTCCAGGCTCAGGGTGGTGATGCCGGTGCCGGCGTCGATCAGGATGGTGTCATCGACCATCAGGCAGGTGGTGTGCCGTCCGCTGCCAATGCCGCCACTGCAACCCAGTATCTTGATTTTCATGATTTATTTGGTGGTGTAGACGAAGACGCCGTCCCAGTCCGCGGGCGGGGGGACGGCGCGGAAATGGGCGATACGCTCGAGATAGATATCGTACAGGGGACGCGGCGACCGGGCATTCAGCGCGGTCAGCTTTTCCTCCGCGGCATCCCAGTCCTGCTGTTGATATGCCGCGAACGCCGCCTCGAATTCTGCCGCATCCCGACGCACCGGCTCCGGCAAATCTGTTTTCAGACCGAGCGGCTCGAAGATCACCACCGGTGTTTCCTTGCCCTTGACCCGGACCGCGTCGACCTTCATGAACGCGTGCTCGGGGTCCGCCTGCACCGTCGTCTCGGTGGCCAGAATGCCGACGCCATATTGCTTGGTGATGCCCTCCAGCCGCGAACCCAGGTTCACCGCATCGCCCATCACCGTATAGGCCATGCGGAATTCCGATCCCATGTTGCCGACGCTCATGCGCCCGCTGTTGACGCCGACACCGATCTTCACTTCGGGCCAGCCGCGAGCGGCGAATTCACTGTTGAGCTGCTGCAGGGCGGCCTGCATCTCGAGCGCAGTCTGCACCCCCCGCACGGCATGATCGGGCAGATCGACCGGCGCGTTCCAGAACGCCATGATGGCGTCGCCGATGTACTTGTCGATGGTGCCGCGCTTTTGCTGCACGATGCGGGTCATCGTCGACAGATAGGCATTGAGGACTTCGGCCAGTTCGGTGGGCGGCAGCTTCTCGGAAAAATTGGTGAAGCCGCGAATGTCGGAAAACAGCACCGTCATCTCGCGCGATTGCCCCTCCATGGTGTAATTGGTCGGATTCAGGCTCATTTCCTGAGCCAGCTCGGGCGGCACGTACTGGCCGAACAGCTTGGTGATCTGGCGCTTGGAGCGCGACTCGACGAAAAAGCCGTAGGCGGCGTTGAGCAGATACAGTCCCAGCACGGTCAACATCGGCGCCGCCATCGGCACCACCCATAAACGCTTCCACGCCTCTGCGTAAAGGCCCCACAAGGCGGCGAGGATGGCCAGGGTCAGCAGCAGGCCGACAGTCGGACCAAACCGCAGCAGCACTACAACGAGCAGCGCGCCGAGCAGCAGCACCAGTGCCAGGCGCGCATCATCGGCCCAGGCCGGCAGGTAACGCGTGTTGCCATCGAGCATGCCGGCGATCAGGTTGGCGTGAATCTCCACCCCGGGAAAGGCGTTGGAAAATGGCGTGACCCGCAGGTCGGACAGACCCGGGGCGGTGGACCCCACCAGGATGATCCGGTTTTCCAGTTGCTCGAGCTTCGCGCGTCCCATCAGCACATCGGCCGCCGAAATATAAGGGAAGGGTGAACCGGCCCGGTAAGGAACGAACACCGCACCATTTTCACCCAGCGGCACACGGATGCCGCTGACATCGATCCACGGCTGGGCATAACTGCGGCCAAGAAACGAAAATTCCTCCACGCCCGCGGTCGGCAGATCGCCGCCGAAAGCTACCCGCAGGGTCGTGGCCGGGAGCGACAGGTGATAGCCGGCGCCATACTGCTGGATCAGGCTCATCTGCCGCGCTGTACCGTCCATATCCGCAAGCATGTTGAAGTAGCCCGCAGCAGGGGCGGATCGCTGGAAGATTTCAAGGTTTGCGCCGAATCCGCCGGGCTCGGCTGCCCCGGGCTTCAGTGCGCCGAACGCATCTGCCGGCAAGACGGGATCGGGCAAGGCGCCCGACCGGGCTTCGCCCATGCCGGCGGGAATGAAGTAATAGCCCAGCGAAACCGGGCGCTCCGCCAACGCACGGGCAAAGCGCGCGTCGTAATCCAGCTGGGGTTTGAGCTCTTCGAAGCGGGCGAGAAAATCGCGCTGACCGGAAAGCTCGCCGGCAGCCAGGCGGGTCAGGGAATCGAGTCCGGAACTGGTATCCGGCTCGGCGAACACCACGTCGAGTCCGACCGCGGCGACACCATATTCATCGAACAGCCGGTCGAGCAGCGTGACCATCCTGTCGCGGCTCCACGGCCAGCGCCCGATCTCCTTCAGGCTCTTTTCATCGATGTCGAGCACGGCGATCCGGTCATCGACACCCCCCATCGCCGTCTGTTTCAGCCAGGTGTCGTACCACAGCGCCTCGGCCCGCTGCATCACCGGCAGGGGCATCCACCCGGCAACATGAAGTGCCATCAAAATGACAAAGGCCGCCGACAAGGCGGCCTGCACCAGGGTCGTGTTCGCGGCGCGCTTCACCGAATACGGTAGAAGCGACTGGCGAGGTCCTTGCCGCTCACCTTGTCGAACCGTTCGCCAACCGCCTCGCCCAGTGCATTCAGGCGATCAGCCGGGTGCGGATGGGTTTTGAAAAGCAGGCTGGTGCGGCTGTCGCTGGGCAGCCCCGCCAGATCCTGCAGTACGTTCGGCAGACCCCATGGCTCGTAGCCGGCGCGTGCGGCGAAGACCACGCCGTAGCGGTCGGCCTCGAACTCGGCATCGCGGTCGAGGCCGCGCGCCATGATCTCGGCGCCGTTGCCGATCAGATTCTGGACAACCTGCTGACTGCCCTGCGCCTTCTGGCCCGCCACCTGGCCCAGCGCGCCGATCAGGCTGGATTTTTTCAGCACCTTGAGGTGGTGCTTGCGCGTGACGTGGGCGATTTCATGCGCCAGAACCCCGGCGAGTTCGGCCTCATTGTTGAGGCGCCGATACAGTCCCTTGGTGACGAAGATATAGCCGCCGGGCGCGGCGAAGGCATTGATGGTTTCATTCTCCAGCACGCCGAAACGCCAGGGAATGTCGGTGCGGCCGCTTTGCAGCGCCACCCAGTTGCCGACCAGGTTGACATACTGCTGCAGCGCGTTGTCGCGCACCAGCGGGGCGGCACCCAGCATATTGCCGGCGATCTGCTTGCCGATGAGCCTTTCCTCTTCGACGCTGTAGTCGCCAAACAGGGCAAAGCCGAGTTGCCCGGCATCTATCTGCGGTTTGGCCGGCGCTGGCGCGGGCTGGGTCGCCGGTGCGGTTGGCGTGGAGGCAGGCTGCGTCGGGGCAGGCGGCGTGGACTGGCCTTTCAGCTGGTCCTCGATCAGCTTGCCGAGGTCGAAACCGCCCGCCATGCCGCTGAAGGAGGTCAGCGAAATCGCTGCGATCAGGAATTTGAGTTTCATCAGTAGTTCTCCTGCACGGAGGAATTGGATTGCTGCGCGCTGGATTTGGGATCGGGCAAGCGCTTCATTTTTACCGCGACCAGCCCCGATTTGCCGGCAAACGACTTGGCCTGATCCGGGCTGACGCCGTATCCTTCCATCCGTGCCAGTTCATCGGCATTGAACTTGGCCAGCTTCAATTCCTCCTCGCTGAGTCCGCGCAAGCCGGCCACGGCGACCACGCGAGTCGGGTCGGATTTTGTCGTCGCCGCCCCCACGACATCACCGATTCCCGCGCCTCCCACACCACCGGCACCGGCACGCACCGACAACAATCTGACCCAGCCTTCGGTGCTGCCAGCTTTGACGCGCAGCCAACCGCCCTGCTTGGCGACGATGTCGACCGCCGCGCCACGGCTGGCGCTGCCCACCACCTTGGACGTGGCCGAAGCCTGGGCGTAGAGCTTTTCATCGCGTAGCACCGTTCCCGGTGAAGCCAGAGCCGACGACACCAGCATCATCGTCGCCAGCGTCCCGCTCACTATCAAGCCTGATTTCATGCGTTCTCCTCGGTTCATGGATAAACTCTATTGCCTGCATCCCGATCACGCAAGCTTCCTCGATGACGTTAAGATTTGCCTGATGAATTTCATTGCGACCTCCATCGAATCCCTGGGCGCCAAGCTCACCGGCTGGTTCACCGTCGGTTATGGACTCGTGGCGTTTCTGGTCAACGCCCTGGTGCTGCTGATGCACCGCGGCACATGGAACCGCGCCACCTTCGACGTGGTGATCAAGCAGGTCTACTTCACCTCGGTCCAGATACTGCACGTCTTCCTGGCTTATTCGGTGGTGATTTCCTGGCTGATCATCTCCATCATCCTCAGCACGGCACGCGATTTCGGCCTCACCGAATTCGCCACCGAAATGACCATCCGCGTGCTGGTGCTCGAACTGCTGCCCTTCCTCACCGCGCTGCTCATCGCCCTGCGCTCCGGCAGCGCGATCAATACCGAAGTCGCACTGATGCGGGTCAACAACGAATTGGATGCACTGGATCACTGCAAGGTTCCGCCGATGCAGTTCGAATTCATGCCGCGCCTGATCGGCGGCGTCCTGTCCGTCATCATACTCGCCGGTCTGTCGGGGCTGCTGGCGCTGCTGATGGCCTATCTGTCCATATACGGCTTGAGTCACGCCGGATTTGAGCCCTTTACCCGGACCATCGCGAAAATTTTTGATTTCCGCATCGTCGCCGGGCTGCTCGTCAAGTGCGCGCTGTTCGGTCTGGCGGTCACGCTGATACCGGTGGTGGCGGGCCTGGAAACGCCCAAAAAATTCTTCATGGTTCCTGTTTCCGTTTTGCGCGGCATGATGCGGGTGTTCTTCGCCATCATCGCGATCGAGGTGGTGTCATTAGCGCTCAAGTACATCTAAGCACGTTTGCCGACCGCGAGCAGATGCTTGCCGCCCTCGCCGCCCTGCCGGACGAGGTGGCGCGGGTCTCGCCCGATCTGCCGCTGCGCGCCAATCTCTCGGCGCTCGACAACATTGCATTGATCCCGCTCTATCAGCGTCATTACAGCGCGGCGGAATCGAACCGTCAGGCGGCGCGACTGCTCCAACAGCTGGGCCATGCCGAGATTGCGCCGCTGCGCGATCCGGACATGACCCCGGCGCAGCGTTTCGTCACCAAGCTTGCGCGCGCGCTGATCCTGAACCGCCCGCGCCTAGTCATCGACCGCCCCGGCGCCATGCTTTACGATGTGCACTATCCTGAATTCATCCGGCAGCTCGCGGGTCGTACCGAGGGAAACGGTATATGGGAAATCCATGATTTCGTCTGGAACCAGGCGCTCTACCCACTATGAATAAAATGCATTTCAAGGTCGGACTGTTTGCCGCCATCTCGCTGCTGCTGGGAGCGGCCTTTCTGCTATATCTGCTGCATGCGCGCGGATTCTTTGAAAAAACCTACCGGCTGCAGCTGGCGGCATCCAGCGCCGACGGGGTTGCACCTGGCGTGTCCGTGGCATTTTCGGGGATCGAAATCGGCCGGGTTATCTCGCTCGGACTGAACGACAGCGGCGGCATCATCATTCGCGTCGAACTGCCGGAACGCAATGCCAAATGGCTGAAGGAGAACAGCACCTTCACCCTCGACAAGCCCTTCTTCGGTACATCCAGGATCCGCGTCGACTCGCCCGACCTCAATGCGCCCGCCCTGCCCGAGAATTCGACGATGTTGCTGCTGACCGCGGACATCAGCAAGGAAATCCCGGTTCTGGTCGAGCGGGTCAAGGCCATCCTCGCCAACGTCGAGCACCTGACCCGCCAGGACGGCGAGATCGTCGCCACGCTGTCCAACGTGCAAACGGTCACCGGGCGCATGACCGGTGAATACGGCATGCTCGAAAGCCTCCTCGGCAGTCCTGAAAAAGCCCGCATCGTCACCGACTCGCTGGACAAGACCCGTGCCCTGGTGACCAAGCTCGACGGCCTCGCGCTGAAGATGGACGGCATGGCGGCAAAAACCGATCAATGGCTGTTCGAACCGAACGGCCTCGCCGAATCCACTCGCGAATCCTTGCTGCAGGTCCGGCGGATGCTGGACGACGCCCAGGCCAGTCTGAAGAAGGCCGACGCACTGATGGCCAATGCCGTCGAGATCTCGGCCAACGTCAAGGACGGCACCCAGGACCTGGCCAGGCTGCGGGCCGAAATCGACGATGCGGTGCGCAAGGCCAACGGACTGGTCAACGAAATCAACAAGAAGTGGCCCTTTGCCCGCGATGTGGAGGTAAAACTGCCATGAGGGCCCTGCTCGTTTCTGCCTGCCTTGTCCTGTTGACCGCGTGCGGCAGCAAGGTGGTCCCGCCTGACTGGAAGGCCGATTCCGCGGATCTCGTCGAACGCTACAAGAAACACGAACTGCGCGGCGAGAACATCCTGGCGGATCGCTATTTCGAGCAGGCCGTCAACGCCAGCGGCGGGGCCGGACGGGTCGCCGAGACCGCGCGGCTGTGGCTGATCCACTGCGCCGTCCGCCGTGCCAGCCTGGCCGAGGATGCCTGCAGCGAATATCGCGATCTGGCGAAAATCGAAACGACCGATGAAGATCGCGCCTATTATCACTTCGTCACCCTGAACTGGGCCGAGGTCCAGCCTGCCCACCTACCGAAGCACTACGCTGCGCTGCTGTCCGGACCGGCCGACAAGCGACATGCGCAGATTACCGACATCAACGATCCGTTGTCGCGCCTGCTGGCCGTGAGCCTGGTCGTGCAGCGCGGGGAAGGCGACGACGCGCTACTGGCACTGGCCACCGAAACCGCTTCGTACGAAGGCTGGAAACGGCCCTTGCTGGTCTATCTCAAGCTCTCGGAACAGCGTGCTTCCGCCCGCCAGGACGCGGCCGCCCTGGCCGCCCTGCAGGCCCGTATCCGCCTCGTCGAGCAGCCCTTTTCAGCCGTACCATAAACGGGTACGCTCGCAACCCTGTTTTGCCATAAAAATTCCTGGAGACACCCAATGGAAAGCTTGTCTGCATGGCTGCACGCCCCCTGGCCATGGTATGTGGCCGGCCCTCTGATTGGCCTGATGGTGCCCCTGATGCTGGTGATCGGCAACCGCTCCTTCGGCATCTCGTCCAACCTGCGCCACATGTGCGCGATGACGCAACCCAAAGCCGTCGGTGTGGATTTCTTTCAGTACAACTGGCGCGAGCATAACTGGAGCCTGGTGTTCGCTCTTGGCACGGTGCTGGGCGGATTTCTCGCCGGGGTGGTGTTCGCCAACCCCGATCCCATCGACCTGTCGGTCGCGGCGCTGACCATGTTTTCCTACTGGGATGTGCCGATCGGCGGCGGCTACCTTCCGCCGGTGCTGTTCGACTTCCACTGGCTCAGTGTCCTGGTGATGTTCCTCGGCGGCATCCTGGTCGGCTTTGGCACCCGTTACGCTTCGGGCTGCACCTCGGGCCACGCGATCACCGGCCTGTCCACCCTGCAACTGCAGTCGCTGCTGGCGGTGATGGGCATCTTCTCCGGCGGACTGCTCGCTTCCCATTTCATCACGCCGCACCTGTTTTCGCTTTTCTGGTAGACCACCATGCGATTCCTGCCCTATCTCTTCGCCGGTCTGCTGTTCGGCTTCGTCATGGTCAAGTCCGAAGCCGCATCCTGGTACCGCATCATGGAAATGTTCTATTTCCAGTCTTTCCACATGTTCGGCATCATGGGCAGCGCCATCGCCACCGGTTTGACCGGCGTCTTCCTGCTCAAGCGCTTTGGCAGCAAGATCGCACTGGACGGGACGACCATCGAGGTCCCTTCCAAGGAACCCGGGCGCTGGAACTACATCCTGGGTGGCCTCATATTCGGTCTCGGCTGGGGCATCATCGGGCTTTGCCCCGGTCCCATATTCGCCCTGCTCGGGATGGGCTCGATCGGCGCGCTGGCGGCGCTGGCCGGGGCCCTGCACGGCACCTGGCTCTATGGCGTGGTCAAGAGCCGGCTTCCGCATTGACACCGCTTGCCGACACGGTTAACGTGCCGGTCGGAGAGATTCTTCTTCGTTGTCTGATTACTCTTGGAGGAGTGCCATGAAATTCTTATCCCTGATCATTACCGCCGGCCTGCTGGCCACCACGGCCACCGCCCAGGCCGCCACCCCCCTGATGTCCACCGAGTGGACCGCCCAGGCCTGCGACGCCTGGAACAAGGATGCCACCCTGACCACCGGCCTCGCCGGCGACTGGATCAAGAACGACAAGGCCCGCGGTTATAAGGTCATCCAGATGTATCGCACGGATTGCGGGGAGGGATACAAGACCGAAATTAAAATCCAGGCCAAGGATGGCAAGGCCATGTGCGTGTACGGCGGCAAGGCCCAGTCGACGCCCGACCTCAAGGTGGACTACGTGATGCACGCCGAGACCAAGCGCTGGACCGAAATGGGCAAGGGCGAGTACGGCCCGATGAAGGGAATGATGTTCGGCCGCCTGCAGTTCAGCGGTCCCAAGATGGAAGCGATGAGCGTGATGGGTCCGTTCGAGTCCTTCCTGCTGCTGGTCGGCAAGGTCCCGGGCGATACCGCAAGCTGCCCCAAATAATTTCTCGGGAAGCATGCACAAAAAAAGCCGGGCTAGCCCGGCTTTTTTTGCTTTCGGCGCTAGTGCAGGGTTTCTCCCTGCCCGGTCTCGACCGGGCGGCCGGTGCGGATTTCATCGGCCGTCGCGTCGCGGATTTCCAGCACATTGACGAGACAGGTGACAGTCTGGCCCGCCAGGCTGTGGTTGCCGTCGATGGTCAGCTTGCCGTCTTCGATACGGGTGACGTAAAACGCCTTGGTCTCGCCCTGCTCGTTTTCGAACAGAACTTCGGCCCCGACATGGCGGAACTGCGGCGGGACATTGTCGATGTCGTCGACGAAAACAAGGCCCTCGTCCCTGACTCCGTAGCTGTCCTCAGGCGGCAGCTTGATCTCGACCCGGTCGCCGACCTTATGCCCGGCCACCCCCGCTTCGATTCCCGGCAGGATGCCGCTGTTGGCGCCATGCACGTAGCCCACCGGCATGTCGTATTGCTCGACCACCGACCCGCTGGCGTCGAGTATCGAATAGGTGATGAAAACAACCTTGTTGGCGGAAACCGTATTCATGACAGAAGTCCTGTTGCGTGAAGGCGCCATTTTACCCTGCCGTCGAACGCATTTCGGCGCTGCACAAACACCGCCGGCAGGCTTGCCGGCGGCTCAATAGCGCACACGAACCCGATACGTCAGGGTGGTGCTGCCTTCGGCGGGCACCTTTACCTTCCACTCGGCAGTGCCCGATGCAGCCTTGGTATGCGGCAACGACTCCGACACCATGGTCCAGTCTCCCGGCATGGGTTCGCGCACAGTGACCGTCACCGCCTCCGTCTTGGCATTTTTCAGCACGATCTGATAGGCGGACTCGAACACGTAGTTGTAGCGCCCGGTTCCGGCCAGCTTCTGGAAATCGGTCTGCTTCTTGTCGGCGGTGAGGTCGAAGGCCTCACCCAGCTTGAGTCGAACGGTCTCGTTCTTGGGCGTATGGTCGACGCGGTCCTCGCCGACAAACTGGGCGTTGCCCTGGCTGTCCTTCTTGTACAGGCGGAGCACGCCTTTGGGCAGCGGGATGCCCAGGCCCTCGCCCTTGTTCCTGAATTCCACGAACACCCCGACCTTCATCTTCTGCCCAAGCTCGCCATACTGGCCGGAGTAATAGTAATTGGCGCCCTGCAGCAGAAATTCCTTGTCCACCGGAACCCGGCTGGCCGACATCAGCGCCACCTGCTTGGTCTGGTTTTCCGCCAGCGTGGTGGGACGCTGCAGGGTGTAGAGATGGTATTCAAACAGCGACTCCTGCTGCATGTCCGCCGCTTCGGCCACCTTGGCGGCCATGGTCATCATCTCGCGCGTCGCCGGCTGCGCGTCGCGCACCAGATTGAGGTCGCCCGCCACCAGCTGCAGCTTGGCATTGGGATAGGTCGCGCCGCTGCGGTTGGTCAGCGTCACCCAGCCATTGAGGTCGAGCTGGTCGTCGCGCTCGTTGAGTTCGGCGACGTAATCGGCGCGCCACGACAGGCCGCCGGTGAGATACGACAACTCCAGATTCTGCAAGCCCGCCATGGGGTTGATCAGCGACACCACCAGGGTCGGCTTGTCGCGCAGATTGTCCGGAACGCCGGCATAGGCAAGCCGTCCGGGAACACCGGTTTCGATGCGGTCGTCGAACCTCAGCACCACCCCGCCATTGGTCGCCAGCACCTTCGCGGTCTCGCGCGTTTCCTCGCCGGTTGCTGGATTGACGTTGATCACCGTGACCTCCTTGCCGAGATACTTTTCCAGCAGCGTCTGCGGCGTCAGCAGGTCGAAATCGAAGTTCTGCTCCTGCAGACGGAAGCCCTGCGGAGTGGTGAGGTTGCGCAGCTGCGCGGTTTCGGGCCGCATCTGCGCCGAGACCCCACGCCAGGCCAGCCGGTTAAGTTCGCTGTCGAGCCCGACCTGGCGCGCATCCTTCACCAGGGCCAGGTTGTCGTTGTAGATCGTGACGGCGATGCTCTTCTGGTCAGCCGCCGTGGTGACCGTCTCGTCGATGGATGCCGCCAGGACGGCATGGGATGAGGCCAGCAGTCCCGCCAGCACCAGATTGATACGCCAAAATTTACGCACAGTTTTCTCCTTCAGGAAGACAAGCAGGACCAATAATATAGGGGCTGGATGGGTAGACCGAACGATGCGCGAAAGATTCGCGGCGTTAGAATCCCTGTTACGAATATTTGCTCCACCTGACATGTCGACCGACAAACTCACTCCGGCGCCCATCGTGGGCGGCGGCATCAACACCGGCAGCTTCGAACAACCCGTCGTGGTCACCCAGATGCTCGGCATCGGTCCCGCCGATCCGATCCGCGAAGAAACGCTGCGGGCGCGCTTCCTGTCGTTCGAGCCGCTGTTCGATTCCGCTTCGAAGCTGTCGGCCTACGAGCTGGTCCTGCGAGGCCGGCTGGCCGCGGCCGACACCGATGACGCGCTGGCGCAGATGGATGAGGACATGCTGCTGACCGGATTGTATTCGCTGGTTCAGGACGGACTGACCGGCGAGCTTCCCCTGCTGGTCCGCATCAGTCCCGGGGTGCTGTTCACCGATTTTCCGGAACAGGTCAATCACCCCAATATCGTCTGGATCGTAACGGTGAATTCCGAGACGACATTCGCCCGAATGCTGGCGCTGCGTGACGCCGGGCTGCGCTTTTGCCCGGTTCTGGAACAGTCTGACCCGATCATCGAGGACAGCCTGGAAGCGTGGCCGTTTGTCATGTGCCCGGCGGACCGCTCCCCTCCGCCGCAGCCAGCTGGACTGCGATTCATCGTCGCCGGCGTGGAACAGGCCGCCACCCTGGCGCGCTGGCCGGAAGACAGCTGGTTCAAGGGCAGCCTGTTCACCGGAGAAACGTTGCCCAGGGAGCAGGACCGCGAGCTTGCGCTGCGTCTCGACCTCTTGTCAGTGGCCATGCGGCAGCCGCTCGACACGCTGATCAATTTTTTCAAGCTCAACCCCGAGATGGCGCCGCGGCTGCTCGGCATCGCCAATTCGCCTGCCGGCGGGCTCAGCCGTCCCGCCGATTCCGCCGGTCAC
>JBGSTQ010000021.1:0-4038 GCA_041736375.1 Thiobacillaceae bacterium | reverse complement strand
GGCGCGAGCCGACCCTGGGACAAGGACCGCGACGGCTTCATCCTGGCGGAAGGCGCGGGCGTCGTGGTGCTGGAGGAATACGAGCGGGCCAAGGCGCGCGGCGCGAAAATCTATGCTGAGGTCGTCGGCTACGGCATGAGCGCCGATGCCAACCACATGACGGCGCCCTGCGAGGACGGCGACGGCGCGATGCGCTGCATGATCAATGCCCTGCGCAACGCCAGACTCAATCCCGACGAGGTCCACTACATCAACGCGCACGGCACCTCCACACCGCTCGGTGACAAGGCCGAGACGATGGCGGTCAAGCGCGCGCTGGGTGCGCACGCCAGCAAGGTCGTGGTCAGCTCGACCAAATCCATGACCGGGCATCTGCTTGGAGCCGCAGGCGGAGTGGAGGCGGTATTTACCGCCCTCGCGATCGCCCATCAGGTTGCGCCGCCGACCATCAACCTGGCCGAACCGGGCGAAGGCTGCGATCTCGACTATGTCCCCAACACCGCGCGCGACATGAAAATCGACATCGCGCTGTCCAACTCTTTCGGCTTTGGCGGCACCAACGGCACCGTGGTTTTCAAACGCGTTTGACGCCGGCGCAGCAACGTACCGATCCGCTTCTCAGGGAATGGCCAGAACAACCTGACCTGCTGGCCCTTCAGGCGGGCAATCCGGCACGCTACCCAGGCTTGTTCCACACCCGCGGCACAGCCGGATGGGACATCCTGTTTGCCTTTCCGCAATCCATCACCCGCCTCCACAGCGCTGACGAACTGCCTCTGCTGAAGCAGCACCCGGCCATGCAGGTCCAGCCTGCCGCCGGACTGTCCGGGGATGCGGCGCTACCCTTCTGCGGGGGCTGGCTGGTTGCCTTCAGCTACGAACTCGGTGCAGCACTCGAACCGCATGTCGGGCAGTTTGCGGCCCAGGACTTTCCGCTGGCCTGGCTGGCACGCATTCCCGCCGCCATTCTCGTCAACCAGGATCAGGGACGCTGCGTGCTGCTTGCCGAGGCCGATCAGCCCGGACTGCTCGATCTCCTGGCGCACGACCTGCTGCACGCGCCGCCAGCTTTGCCCGACATGCCAGGATTGGCCGAGCAGGAGGAGGACGAGCCGGAGCGGTTTCTTCTCGGCGTGGCGCGGATTCAGGATTACATCCGCGCCGGCGACGTGTTCCAGGTCAACCTGTCGCGCGGATGGCAGGCACGGTTCGATGCCGACGTGCCGCCCGCCGCCCTGTTCGCACGCCTGATGCACTGCAACCCCGCGCCTTTTTCGGCGCTGCTGCAGGCTGACGGCTGGGCCATCGTGAGTTCGTCCCCGGAGCGGCTGGTGCGCGTGGGGGGCGGGGGTGAAATCGAGACCCGGCCGATCGCCGGCACCCATCCCCGCAGCGAATCGGCCGACGAGGACGCGGACCTGCGCCAGCGCCTGCAGGGCCACCCCAAGGAGCGTGCCGAGCACGTCATGCTGGTCGACCTCGAACGCAACGACCTCGGGCGGGTCTGCCGCCCCGGCAGCGTGGAGGTGTCGGCCCTGATGGAAATCAGCAGCTACCGGCATGTGCACCACATCGAGTCCACCATCAAGGGGCAACTGCGGCCCGGTATCAGCGTCTTCGACATCCTGCGTGCGACCTTTCCCGGCGGCACCATCACCGGCTGTCCCAAGGTGCGCACCATGCAGATCATTCACGAACTCGAGCCGGCGCCGCGCGCGTGCTATACCGGCAGCGTCGGCTACATCAATCATGACGGCCGCCTCGACTTAAACATCCTCATCCGCAGTTTTCTGGTGCGTGGCGCGGGGGTCAGCTTTCGTGCCGGCGCCGGCATCGTCGCCGATTCGGTTGCCGCGCGCGAGCTCGATGAAACACGTGCCAAGGCGCGCGGCCTGCTGCGGGCGCTGGAGGCGGCATGAGCCTGGTCAATGGCATTCCGAGCGATTGCCTGCCGGTCGAGGATCGCGGCCTGGCCTACGGCGACGGCGTGTTCCGTACCCTGCGTGTACAGGGCGGGCAGCCGGTCTGGTGGCGGGACCACTATGCCAAACTGGCCCGGGATGCGGCTGCGCTGAACCTGCCTTGTCCTCAAGCCGCCATCCTGCTGGATGAGATTTCCATCTTGGCCACGGGCCGGGACGGGGTGGTGAAGCTGGTGCTGACGCGTGGAGGCGGACCGCGAGGCTATGCTCCGCCGTCAGATCCCCAGGTCACCCGCATCGTGCTATTCAGCCCGCCGCCGGACAATGACCCGGGGCAGCGTGTCGAGGACATCACCGTGCGCTGGTGCACCCTGCGGCTGGGGCGCCAGCCGCGGCTGGCCGGAATCAAGCATCTCAATCGCCTGGAGAACGTGCTGGCGCGGGCGGAATGGCACGATCCGGCGGTTCACGAAGGACTGTTGTGCGATGATACGGGTGCGGTCATCAGCGGGATCATGGGCAACGTGTTCATTGTCAGCCAGGGCGCGCTGATGACCCCGGATCTGGCCCAGTGCGGCGTGGCAGGCGTGGCCCGAACCCGCATCCTGCGTGCCGCAGGCGAGCGGGGGATGACGGTCAGGATGACGCGTATCGAACCGCAGGACGTGCAGTCGGCTGACGCCGTGATGCTTTGCAACAGCGTGCAGGGAGTGCGGCGCGTCGCTCGTCTCGAAGCACAAACCTGGCCCTCCAGTGGATGGGCCGACACCTTGAATACCTGGCTCTATGAAGTGGATTAAACGGATTGTTCTGGTCGGCCTGCTGGCGGTGATGCTGGCGACCGCGGGTGGCGTCTGGTATGCCAGGCAGCCTTTGCGGATCGAATCGCTGCCTTACATGCTGAGCATCGCTCCGGGCACCACCCTGCGCGGGCTGGCCGTCAAGCTCGAGAAGGAGGGACTGGTCGGCAACGCGCGCGCCTTCTGGCTGCTAGGGCGCCTCCTCGGCAAGGGAGCCGGCCTCAAGGCGGGGGTCTACTCGCTCGATCGCGCGCTGACCCCGCTCGAACTTTTCGACACGATCTAACGCGGCGAGGTGACGCAGGCCGCCGTGCAGTTCATCGAAGGCTGGAATTTCCGCGACCTGCAAAACGCCCTGGCAGCCCAGCCTCTGCTGCGCCAGGACAGCCGCGACATGAGCGCGAGGGAACTGCTCCAGACCATCGGCGCCGAGGAGCCCCACCCCGAGGGAATATTTTTCCCGGACACCTACTTTTTTGCGCCGCACGTATCCGACCTGGAGGTGCTGCGCCGTGCCTATCGCCTGCAGCGCGAAAAGCTCATGGCCGCCTGGGATAGCCGGGCGCCGGGGCTGCCCTACCAGACTCCTTACGAGGCGCTGATCATGGCCTCGATCGTGGAAAAGGAAACCGGTGCGGCATTCGAACGGCCGATGATCGCCGCGGTGTTCGTCAACCGCATGCGCATCGGCATGCGCCTGCAGACCGACCCCACGGTCATCTACGGCATCGGCGAACGTTTCGACGGTAACCTCAGGCGCGTCGACCTGCAGCGCGATACGCCCTACAACACCTATACTCGTGCAGGGCTTCCGCCGACACCGATTGCAATGCCCAGCGAGGCGGCGATTCGCGCCGCGCTCAACCCCGAGCCGACCGATGTCCTGTATTTCGTTTCGCGTGGCGATGGCACCCATGTTTTTTCCAGAAACCTGAATGACCACAATCGCGCGGTCAACCGCTATCAGCGAGGGCAACGGTGAGCGCAACCGGCAAATTCATCACCCTGGAAGGCGTCGACGGCGCCGGCAAGAGCACTCACCTGGGCTTCATTGTCGACTGGCTCAAGGCGCGCGGCAGGGAGGTCGTTCTCACCCGTGAACCCGGTGGCACGCCGCTGGGCGAGGAACTCCGAACGCTGCTGCTGAATCGCGAAATGGATTCCGATACCGAACTGCTGCTGATGTTCGCCGCCCGCCAGGCGCATCTGGCCGACCTGGTGCTGCCCGCGCTGGCACGCGGCGCCTGGGTGGTCTCGGACCGCTTCACCGACGCCAGCTACGCCTATCAGTGCGGTGGCCGCGGCATCGACCCGGC
>JBGSTQ010000415.1:0-4657 GCA_041736375.1 Thiobacillaceae bacterium | reverse complement strand
GCAGCTGCAGCAGCAGGGTCTCGGCCTGGTCATCCTGATGGTGAGCGGTGAGAAGGGCGTCCGCGTCGACCGCGGCAAAAACCCGGCGGCGCGCAGCCCTCGCCGCCGCCTCGATGCCCGCAGGATCTTCATGCGCCACGCTGACCCGATGCAGTTCAAGCGGAATGTCCTGCCGCGCGCACAGCAGGCGGCAAAATTCCGCCCACTGATCGGCGTGCGGAGACAGGCCGTGATGCACGTGCACGCAACGGAAGCGAAATCCCAGGGAGGGCTGGCACGCCTTAACAAGGTGCAGCAGGACGACGGAGTCGAGACCGCCCGAGAGTCCTACAACCAGGGCCGCGTCGCGCGGCAGGTGACGAGCGATCGATGCCGCCACCGCGTTGCCGATGGGCTTACTTTTCGGCGACTTCCCGGAAGCTTCCATACGCCCGCAAACGTTGATAACGCGCTTCAATCAACGCCTCGAGCGAGGGCTTGCGCAACTCGGCGAGGGTGTCGGCCAGCGCCCGGCGCATCGACTGGAACATGGCGTCCCAGTTGCGGTGGGCGCCGCCGAGCGGCTCTTCGACGATCTTGTCGACCAGGCCGTGGGACTTCAGGCGCTCGGCGGTGATGCCCAGCGTCTCCGCCGCCACCGAGGCCTTGTCGGCGCTCTTCCACAGGATCGAGGCACAGCCCTCGGGCGAAATCACCGAGTAGGTGGAATATTGCAGGATCAACGTACGGTCGCCGACCCCGATCGCCAGGGCGCCGCCCGAGCCGCCTTCGCCGACGATGCTGCAGATCACCGGTGTCTGCAGTTCGGCCATGACGTAAAGGTTGCGCGCGATGGCCTCGCTCTGGCCGCGTTCCTCGGCGCCAATGCCGGGGTAGGCACCCGGCGTGTCGATGAAGGTGAAAATCGGCAGTTGGAATTTCTCCGCCAGGCGCATCAGGCGCAGCGCCTTGCGATACCCCTCGGGGCGGGGCATGCCGAAATTGCGGTAGATCTTTTCCTTGGTGTCGCGGCCCTTCTGGTGGCCGATCACCATCACCGGATCGCCATTGAAGCGTGCCATGCCGCCGACGATCGCGCTGTCGTCAGCAAACGCGCGGTCGCCATGCAGTTCGGAGAAGTCGGTGAACAGCCCCTGCACGTAATCCAGGGTGTAGGGGCGCTGCGGATGCCGTGCCACCTGCGACACCTGCCAGGCATTGAGCTTGGCGTAGATGTCCTTGGTCAGCGTCTGGCTCTTCTTTTGCAGGCGGCGGATCTCCTCGGAAATATCGAGGGCCGAGTCGTCCTGCACAAAGCGCAGTTCTTCGATTTTGGCTTCGAGCTCGGCGATCGGCTGCTCGAAATCGAGGAAGGTGAGTTTCATCAAATGGGGGACGAAAAGGAAATCAGCCGGGGATTTTACCAGCCCGGCGTCCTTCCCTGTCAGACTCAGTGATGATGACCGTGTGTCCCGTGGGCGTGGCCATGCGAGACCTCGTCCGGCGACGCCGGGCGGACTTCGGCCACCACGCACTGGAAATGCACCGCCTGGCCGGCGTAGGGATGATTGGCATCCACCACGACCTTGTCGACGGCAATGTCGGTCACGGTGTAGAGCATTTCCTCGCCGCCTTCCATGGGCGATCCGACGAACTGCATCCCCACTTCGACCGTCTCCGGAAACACCTCGCGCGATTCCATCCGCACCAGCGATTCCTCGTATTCGCCAAAGGCGTCGGCGGGCTGCAGCTTGAGTTCCACCGTGTCGCCGACGTGCTTGCCTTCCAGCGCGGATTCAACCAGCGGGAAGATGTTGTCGTAGCCGCCATGCAGGTAGCTGACCGGCTCGTCGCTCTCCTCGAGCAGGTTGCCTTCGAGGTCGTTCACCTTGTAGGTGATGGTGACGACGGTGTCCTTGACGATATTCACTTGAGTTCCTTTACCAGTTGCAGCACCTCCGCCGCGTGTCCGCGGCTGGAAACGCCATACAGGGCGTGTCGAATGACGCCCTGCTTGTCGATGATGAACGTGGAACGCACCACGCCGCTTCTTTTCACTCCGTCCACTTCCTTTTCCTGCATCACCCCGTAGGCAGTGCAGGTTTCCTGCTCCTTGTCGGCCAGCAGCCGCACGCTGATGCCATGCTTGTCGCGAAACTCGCCATGCTTGATGCAATCGTCGCGCGACACGCCGAGCACCACCGTATCGAGTTTGCCGAAACTGCCTTCCAGTTCGCTGAACTCGATCGCTTCGGTGGTGCAGCCCGGCGTGTCATCACGGACGTAGAAGTACAGGACAAGATTTTTCTTGCCCGCAAAATCCTTCAGCCCGACGAAATTCATGTCCGCGTCCGGATTGGAAAATTCCGGTGCACGGTCGCCCGGTTTTAGCATGCTTTAGCTCCGCCTGTCATTTCGGGCGTCATTCTAGCCCGGATATTTCATAAATTCGCGGCATTTCAGAGGCATTCAATATAATGCCGCGATGACCTGCCGCCCCGAACCCTTCATCGCGCCATGACCCGCCTGCTCGGCGGCCTGAGCCCCGCCCGCTTTCTCCGCGACTACTGGCACAAGCGCCCGCTGCTGATCCGCAACGCCGTGCCTGATTTCCAGGGGCTATTGCCGGCCGAAGACCTGCTCGGCCTGGCCGCACGTGACGATGTCGAGTCGCGCCTGATTCAGGGCAGTGGCGAACACTGGCAACTCGATCATGGCCCGTTCCGCCGCAGCCATTTCAAGCGCCTGCCAAAAACCGAATGGACGCTGCTGGTGCAGTCGATCAACCACTTTCTGCCTGCGGCGGATTCCCTGCTCGGACGCTTCGATTTCATTCCGCACGCCCGGCTGGACGACCTGATGGTGAGCTACGCGGTGCCGGGAGGCAGCGTCGGGCCGCATTTCGATTCCTACGACGTGTTCCTGCTGCAGGGTTCGGGACATCGTCGCTGGCAAATCAGCACCCAGGCCGACCTCGGCTTGCTGGACGACGTGCCGCTGAAAATCCTGCGCTATTTTCATCCCGAGCAGGAATGGCTGCTCGGTCCCGGCGACATGCTCTACCTGCCGCCGCATTGCGCCCATTACGGCGTCGCCGAAGATGTCTGCACCACCTACTCCATCGGCTTTCGCGCCCCGACAGCGGATGAGATGGCACACGCCTTTCTCGATCACCTGCAGGACACACTCGAACTCGACGGCCGCTACGCCGACCCCGACCTGCACCTGCAGGCCCACCCGGCAGCACTGAGCAAGGACATGCTGCAAAAGATCGGCAACATGATCGCGCGCATACGCTGGGACAAGGATGACATTGCCGAATTCACCGGCCGCTACCTGAGCGAGCCCAAGCCCCACGTGTTTTTTGATGCGCCGGAGACGCCGACCCGCTTTGCGGCCTTTGCGCGACAGGCGAAACAGCACGGGGTGAGGCTCGATCTCAAGACCCGCATGCTGTTCTGCAACCGGCGTTTTTTCATCAACGGCGAGGGGTTTACCCCGGGCGCGGACGAGGTGCCGGCCCTGCGGTCGCTGGCCGACCAACGTCGTCTCGCCCCGCCGCTGCCGGACGCCTTGCTGCCGCGTCTGCATGAGTGGCTTGAAGACGGCTGGATCCAACTCGACAGGGGAACACCTTCATGAGCGCACAAGCAATCGATACTGCAGTGGGTTACCAGACGGCCTTCGACAGGCTTCTCGCTGCCGCACGGCGACGGCTTTGCCTCTACGACCGCACGCTCGATGACCTGCGCATCGAGGATCCCGCACGCCACGCCGCCTTGCGTGCGTTCTGCGTGGCCGGAGGCGGACATCGTCTCGACATCCTGCTCGATGAAATCGACACCTTGCGCGCCCGCCACCCGCGCCTGATCGAGCTGTTGCGCGACTTTGGCCACGTCCTCGCCATCCGCCAGGCCGACCCCGAGGCGGCGCGTCCCGATCACGGATTCGTCGTGGCTGACCAGCGCGGCGTACTCAGGCGTTTCGACAAGCTGTCCCTGCGCGGCAGCCTAGATCTCGACGACCCGCATGGTGCAGCACTGTTGCACAAGGAATTCGACGCGCTATGGGAACGCGCACCAGCGCTCATTTCCGCCACCACGCTCGGGCTCTGAGCTTGGTTCTACAGGGTTTTAAGCCAGTCCAGCTCGTTCGTGCTGAAGCCCGCCTGCCGTCGTGCCTCGAGATTAAACGGCGGCTTCAGCGGCGGCGCATCGTACTCCGCCAATAACTGCCTGAACGTCACATCGGGCGACAGGCCACGTTCTGCGCATAGCCAGCCGAACCAGCGGCTGCCGATCGCCACGTGGCCAATTTCGTCGCGCTCGATGATTTCCAGAATCCCGATGGCGCGCAGATCCCGTGCGCGTCGGAGCTTGTCGATGATGAGCGGCGTGGCGTCCAGCCCGCGCGCCTCGAGCACGCGCGGCACCAGTGCCATGCGCACCAGCGGGTCGTTTGCGGTTTTCAGGGCCATCTCCCAGAGGCCGTTGTGGGCCGGAAAATCGCCGTACTCGTGGCCCAGGGTATAGAGGTGTGCACACAGCAGTTCAAAGTGCGTGGCTTCTTCGTCCGCCACCCGCAGCCAGTCGGCATAATAGTCCTGAGGCATGCCGGCAAAACGGTGTGCCGCGTCGAGCGCGAGATTGATGGCGTTGAATTCGATGTGGGCCAGGGC
>JBGSTQ010000267.1:0-2417 GCA_041736375.1 Thiobacillaceae bacterium | reverse complement strand
GGCCTGGCACTGCTCGCAATGCGGCCGGTAAGTGAACTGTCCGCTGCGGCGGAAGCCGGCGCGGATCAACGCGCTGTAGGCCTGCGGATCGATCAGGTGGGTCGGCGTCGCCACCTGCGAGCGCGCGCGGCGATCCGGCAGGTAGCTGCAATCGTAATGCGCGGTCAGATAGAACTGGATGCGCTGAAAGGGTGGCTCGGTCGGATGCATTTAATCCGGGTCAAACGTCCAGGGTCCGGGATGGTGGGGCAAGTTTACCAATTCCTCCAGCCGCGAACAGAACTCTCGGCGTGGGATCGGGCGGGCACCCATGCTGGCCAGATGCGTGGTCTCCATCTGGCAGTCGATGAGACCGAACTGCCAGCGCTGAAGCTGCCGCGCCAGGGCGACCAGCGCCACCTTCGAGGCATCGGGCACCCGGCTGAACATCGATTCACCGAAAAACGCCCGGCCGATCGCCACGCCATACAAACCGCCGACCAGCCTGTCGTCCTTCCAGGTCTCGATCGAGTGGGCGTAGCCGGCCTGATGCAGGCGGGTGTAGGCGGCCAGCATCGCCGGTGAAATCCACGTGCCCGCCTCTCCCCCGCGCGGCGCAGCGCACGCCGCCATGACCTCGGCAAAGCAGGTGTCCATGCGCAGTTCGAAGCCGCCGTTGCGGATGCGCTTGGCCAGCGAGCGGGTCACCCGGATTTCATCGGGTATCAGCACCATGCGTGGGTCGGGGCTCCACCACAGGATGGGTTCGCCGGCGTTGAACCAGGGAAAAATGCCGTGGCGGTAGGCATCGAGCAAACGTTCCAGCGACAGGTCACCGCCCATCGCCAGCAGGCCGTTGGGGTCGCGAAGCGCGGTGTCTACGGGGGGAAAGGACGAGCCGTCCTGGCTGCGTGGATTCATCCGGGCATGGTAATCAATGCCCGCTGGCTTGCAATCCGCAAAAGGCTTATTTATGATATGCGCATCCTGATTACCGGTATGCAGGGCTGATTTGGAATCACGCATGAGCGTTGCCCTCCCCGTGCAGACAGGCGGGTTTGGCGCAGCGATGAAGGCGGATGGCATGGGACGGGGCGGCAGCTTTTATAATGCTGGTCTTTCCCTTAAACGAAGCTTTCGCGGGTTCCGCCTTGATGGCTCATCGCGCAGCGGCAGCTTCCACGCTTTCCAGAATGCTCCTACCCCTATCGACGTCAGCAAATCCCGGCCCGGCCACGCTGTCGCCGCAACCCAGCTTCCTCCTTTGGGGCGGCTCATGAGCAACTCTCCTGGACTCGTGAGCCCCCCATCTTTTTTTTCCTGCTTCCACTGCGGCCTGCCGGTTCCGGATGGCGCGCACTACCCCATCCAGTACGAAGGGCACGAGGAGCAGGCCTGCTGCCGCGGCTGCCAGGCGGTGGCACAGACCATCATCGACAGCGGCCAGGGCGCCTATTACACCCATCGCACCGCGCTGCCGGCGACACCGCAGATCGCCGAGTCCGAACTGAAGAAGCTGGGCCTCTACGACCTGCCGGAAATCCAGGAAAGCTTCGTTAGGGTCGAGGCCGAGCACATCCGCGAGGCCGCACTGATCCTCGAAAACATCGTCTGCGCCGCGTGCATCTGGCTCAACGAGCGCCATATCGCGAGCCTGCCCGGCGTGCTGTCGGTCGAGATCAACTACGCCACGCGGCGCGCCCGCGTGCGCTGGGACAACAGCCGCATCCAACTCTCCGACATATTGAAGGCAGTGTCCGACATCGGCTACATCGCCCATCCCTTCGATCCGGGCCGTTCCGACGACATCTACCGGCGCGAGCGCAACACCGCGATCAAGCGGCTGGCCATCGCCGGCCTCGGCATGATGCAGGTGATGATGTACGCGCTGCCGACCTACACCGCCACCGACATGACCGATGACATCCGGCTGTTGATGAGCTGGGCGAGCCTGATTCTCACCATTCCGGTGGTGCTCTATTCGGCCTGGCCGTTCTTTCTCGGCGCCTGGCGCGACCTCAAGCGCAAGACCCCGGGGATGGACGTGCCGGTGGCGCTCGGCGTCGGCTCGGCCTTCGTCGCCAGCATCTACAGCACCTTTTCCGGCCACGGCGAGGTGTATTACGACTCGGTCACCATGTTCGTCTTTCTGCTGCTGACCGGGCGTTTTCTCGAAATGAACGCCCGCCGCCGCGCCGGGGCGGCGGTCGAGGAACTGGTCAAGCTGATTCCCGCCGCCACCACCCGCCTGCCGGACTACCCCGCCACGACCGAGGAAGAAGTGCCGGTGGTGCGCCTCAAGGTGGGCGACCACATCCTGGTGCGTCCGGGCGAAACCATTCCCGCCGACGGCGCGGTCGTCAGCGGCGACAGCGCGGTGAGCGAAGCCCTGCTCACCGGCGAATCGCTGCCGGTGTCGAAATCGGCGCACGCCCGGG
>JBGSTQ010000390.1:0-3413 GCA_041736375.1 Thiobacillaceae bacterium | reverse complement strand
GCAGCTGCGGCTGCAGCGCTGGGCGCTCAACGCCGGCCTGACGCAGCACGTTCATCCGCACATGCTGCGCCACGCCTTCGCCAGCCATGTACTGCAATCGTCGGGGGATTTGCGCGCGGTGCAGGAAATGCTCGGCCACGCCAGCATCAGCACCACCCAGGTCTACACCCATCTCGACTGGCAGCATCTGGCCAAGGTCTACGACCAGGCACATCCGCGCGCCCGCAAGAAATCCTGAGCGGCGCCCTCAGTCGATGACGATGTCGGCGATCCCGGCTTCGGGCTCGGGATAGCGCATCTTCAGGCTTTCCAGGGTCTCGATCAGCAGGTCGGAGATGATCAGGTTGCGCGCCAGCTTGCTGTTGGCCGGTATCACGTACCAGGGAGCATGCGCGGTGCTGGTGGCGCCGAGCGCATCCTCGTAGGCGTGCATGTAGTCGTCCCACTGCGCGCGGACCGACAGGTCGCCGGTATGGAATTTCCACTGCTTGGTGGGGTCGTCGCGACGCGCCTCCAGGCGTTTTTTCTGTTCGTCCTTCGAGATGTGCAGGTAGAACTTGAGGATCGTGGTGCCGGTCTCCGCCAGCAGGCGTTCGAAGTCGTTGATCTGCCGGTAGCGTCGCTTGCATTCGGCGGCGTCGATCCAGCCGTTGACCCGGGTGACCAGCACGTCCTCGTAGTGCGAACGGTTGAATATCCCGATTTCACCCTTGCCCGGGGCGTGTTGGTGGACCCGCCACAGATAGTCGCGCGCCAGTTCGTAGGGAGTTGGCGCCTTGAAGCTGGCGACTCGGACACCGAGCGGATCGACTCCCTGAAAAACATGGCGGATGGTCGAATCCTTGCCGGCGGTGTCCATCGCCTGCAGCACCACCAGCAGCCGGTGTTTGCCTTCGGCATAGAGCAGCTCCTGCAATGCCTCGAGACGATCGTTCATCGCCGTCAGGCGCTCGCGGGCTTCCCCATTTTTTTCGCCGACAGCACGCGTGTCGTCCGGGTCCCAGTCGCCGAGGTCGACCCGTGAATCGGGCTTGACACGGTAAGTAGTCAGTTTCATGGTTGGCCATCCGGTGGAGGGAGGAGAGTGAACCAGTCGCCAAGCGCGTAGCGAATCTCGTCCAGGGTCAGATGCCTCATGATGCCGCCGTAATTGCTGGGCCCCAGCTGGTCATGCATGCAGGTTACGCTGATCAGGTTGGGATGGCTTGCAGCGCGCAGCCTGAACTCGGTCTTGTAGTAGAAAAAGGAAGGCGAATCCGAACCCCAAGCGAGAGCGCCTACCGTAAGGGGGGCGGCCGGGGCGCCGGCATCGGCAATCGTGCTCACCCGTCGCTGCACCTGCCAGATCTCGAACACTCCGGGCGGAACCCTCTGCGGTTCGCTGCGCACGGTCGTGATTTCGAACACGCAGAATGGCCGCTGTTCCTGCACGCTGTTGCGCGGCACGATGCGGCCTTGCTGCAGCCGCACCGACGCCTCGTCGGGGGCGATTTCCAGGGTGTGGTTGAGCTGCAGCGCCCATCCGCTCGTGTAGCGATAGTAAGGAGAATCTTGCGGGTAGTCGTTGAAGCCGGCGCAGGCAGACAACAATCCCGCGATGCCAACCATCAGGGTATTTTTGAGAATAGCCACGCTCACTCCACCTGACTTGTTTGATTTGAATCTTAGACGCTATCCTGCCGACCCCGCCAATGCAACCTGGTTGCATTGGCGGGGTCGGCATGGCCTAATGCCGCCATGATCCCGCGCCAACCCGGCCCCCGGACGAACCAGGCAACCATGCTGCTGGCGGAGCGCGGTCTGACGCCCACAGCGGCACGCGTACGGGTCTTGCAGCAGCTCCTTGCGGCCGACAGCGCAGTGACGCACCAGCAGCTGCAGCAGTCCGCCGAACGTGGCGCCAATCCGTTCGACAAGGTCACGCTGTATCGCGTTCTTGAGTGGCTGGTCGACCAGGGTCTGGTGCACAGTGTCACCGGCCAGGACCGGGTCAGGCACTTCAGCCTGATCGGCAGTCATCACGCCCACGCGCATTTCGAGTGCCTGAACTGCGGCAGGTTGTTTTGCCTGCAGGGCCTGCCGGCACTGTCCGACCTCGGCGTGCCGACGGGATTTGTGCAGGAGCAATTCGAGATCACCGTTCGCGGACGCTGCGCTGATTGCGCTTTGGTCCCTTTGGCAACATGAACGTTTATGATTGATGCAACGCAGCAATACCCATGATGCCGCACGCCGCACAAAGCGGCCGCAGCCTCATCAACCTACGCAGTTAAACGGAGAAACCCGATGCCCGCCCCCAAGTCCGCCACCGCGCGCAAACCCCTGACCGAAGCCGCATTGCTTAAAATGCCGGCGCGCGATTACATGAACGCCGAGCAGCTGGAGTTCTTCCGTGCCAAGCTGGAGGCCATGCGCGCTGAAATGCTGGGCAACGCCCGTGAAACCGGCCTGCACATGAAGGAAAACGAAAACTTCGCCGACCCCAACGATCGCGCCACGGTCGAAGAGGAGCACATACTCGAACAGCGCGTGCGCGACCGTGAACGCAAGCTGCTGAAAAAGATCAACAGCGCGCTGACGCGCATCGAGTCCGGGGAATTCGGCTACTGCCTGGAAACCGGTGAGCCCATCGGCCTCGCCCGCCTGCTGGCCCGCCCGACGGCGGAGTACTCGATCGAGGCACAGGAGCGCCACGAAGTCCTGGAAAAGATGCGCGCCTAGACACGGCTGCAGCCCCGTTGTCATCAAAGCGCCTTCCCTGCCCGATCCTGCGTTGGACAATCCGCTTCCCATCACCCTTCTGACCGGCTTTCTTGGCAGCGGCAAGACCACGGTGCTGAACCACATCGTGCGCAACCTGCCGCGCACCGCGATCCTGATGAACGAGTTCGGCGAAGTTGCGCTCGACCACCAGCTGCTGCAGAAGATGGAAGGCCCGATGGCGCTGCTGTCGGGCGGCTGCGTCTGCTGCACGATTTCGGGCAGCCTGTCGCCAACGCTGAAGAACCTCTGGATGGCGCGGCAGAAGGGCGACATTCCCCCGTTCGAGCGTGTCATCATCGAAACCACCGGCATCGCCGACCCTGTTCCGGTCCTCGACAACCTGCTGCACGACAACTGGGTACGCGCGCGCTTCCGCCTCGACGGCGTGGTCACAACGGTCGACGCGCTGTTCGGCATGGACCAGTTGGATGAGCATTTCGAGGCGGTGAAACAGGTGGCGGTGGCCGACAAGCTGCTGCTGACCAAGACCGACCTCGTCCCCGCGGACAGTCTGGCCGCACTGCGCCAGCGCCTGGCGGCGCTCAACCCGGCAGCCGACATCGTCACCGTGACGCACGGCGAACTCGATCCGGCCTTGATCCAGAACCTGGGGTTGTGGAACGCCGCGACCCGGTCGCTCGACGTTGAGC
>JBGSTQ010000386.1:0-5604 GCA_041736375.1 Thiobacillaceae bacterium | reverse complement strand
TCCGGGCGGGTCTTCGCCGCAGCCAGCCACGGCGCCTTCGTCGGTGCGGCGGGGGAAGTTCTTGCCGATCCGGCGCTGGAAAAGGTCCTGGTGACCGATTCGATCCCGCCCGTGCGTCTGCCACCGGCGTTGCTGCAAAGTCGGGTGGAGGTGCTGGATGCGGCGCCGCTGTTCGCCGAGGCGATCCGTCGGCTGCACGGCGGCGGTTCGCTGGTCGACCTGCTGGAAGGCTGAACCGGGCGAAGTCGACTGGGGAGATCGGTCAGTCGCCACTGCCTCTGCAGCCGCATGATCCCTGCTCTATATTTGAATCAGTGGTGAATGGTTGATGTTCGTTCACCGGTCGATTCGGCTTTTACTTGAAAGGTGAAATCATGATCCCCAATTCCATCGATGTCGCAACACGGGTCAGTCCACGCTTGTCCGCCCTGCTCAGCAGTCGGGTCAACGATCCGGAGACCGAGCAGCCCGTTTCTCTGACGGCGGTGCGCCGTTTTCTGGCCGATCTCCTGCCTGCCGACTACCGGGAGGCCGAGCGCATGCATCACTTCGACGTCGACAGTTCGCTGCTCGATGAACTGGATGCGCTCATCGAGGAGTTCGATGGCGATGCACTTGCAGTGGATTTCGTCCAGGTCAGCGCCAGCGAGGCGCTCTCGCGCGTGATCGAGTTTATGGTCAACGACGAGAACCGCGAGAATCCGCCCACCCTCGATGCGGTCAGGGAAGCCATCGTCGATGGCCTGGGCGCACGCCTGGTGGGCGATGGGGTGATGGAAGAGGACGAGGACGACACCCTGCAGTCCGAAGTCGAGGCATTGATCGAACATTTTGGCGCCGATACTCCGGCTGAAGAATTTCTGCGCTACGAATAGCGCACACCTGGCTCATCCGAAAGCCTTCTTAATGGGAACGTAATCATGCAACAGCGACACAAAGTCTCGATGAATCCTGCTGCGCCCGCGCCATGTGGAACGGGGGGGCTTTCATCATGTTGAAAAGACGGCGTTCGCGGCGCGTGGTGGCCGTCCTTCTGATTGGACTGGGCGGCGTGCTGATGTTTCTGGCCCCGGAAATATGGGCGGGACTGCTGGTGCTGGCTGCCGGTGTCGCGGTGGAATTTGTCGGCATCGCGCTCGAACGCCGCGCCTAGGCAAAGTTCACCAGGGACACATTTCCTGGTGCAGGGCTTTTGCCATCCATCCTCGATGGCCATGCTGGCAGGCGACAGACAAAAAAGACATCGCGGTATTCTATTTAAGGATCTTTCAGCAACCTAAGATGAAAGCAGGGAAGACTGATTGAAGATCAAAATAAACAGCGATGTTGGTTTCCTAGCATGAAAAAATCCCGGATTGCCATCATCGGTTTCGGAAACCTCGGACATAAATGCGTCGAGGCGATTTCACCCGATCCGACCCTGGAATTGGCAGGGGTGGTGCGGCGGCCCGGCGGTCCGAGCGAACCGGGATTGAAGGTTCCGGCCGTCAGCCATGTCAGCGAACTCGATCGCATCGATGCCGCCCTGGTCTGTGTTCCTGCCGGCGCGGTGGCGGGATGCGCGAAGGAACTTCTGCAGAGCCGCATTCCCGTGGTGGAGTGCGCGCGTCTGCACGGTGAGGCCTTCCTCGAACACAAGGCAGAACTCCACCGCGTCGCGCTGCATCACAAGGTCGCGGCCATCGTCGGGGCGGGCTGCGATCCCGGCGCCCTCTCCCTGTTCCGCAGCCAGTTTGCGTTGCTGGTGCCCCGCGGCCATACGGAGACCAGCCTGCACACCGGGACCAGCCTGCACCACACCCTGGCCGCGGCGGACATCAAGGGGGTGAAAAAGGCGCTGGCGACAGAGCTCCCATCCGGGGGAGGCGTCCTCCAGCGTTATGTCTATGTCGAACTGGAGCCCACGGCAGACGCGGCCGAAGTGGAGAACACCATCGTCAACGACCCGCTCTTTCTCGATGAACAGACGCGGGTGTTTGCGGTCCCCAGCATTGCCGCGCTGGAAGAGACCAACCGTGGCGTGTTGCTTGAACGCCACGCTGCAGCAGGCGAAGCCAGCCATGCGTCCTTCCTGCTGGAAGCCCGCTACGACGAGGCGGGGCTGGCTGCGCGGATGATGCTGGCCGCCGCGCGCACATTGCCGTCGCTGCAGGTAGGCGCCTATTCCCTGCTCGACCTGCCACCGGGCGCACTGTGGGGCGAACAGCGCCCTGCCGTGGAAATGGCGTGGATGTAAGCAGATTTTTTTGTCGTCACTGAAGGAGCGCAACATGAAAAACCAATTCACTGAATTTCATCCCGTCCGTCGCGATCGCCTGATCGATGAAACCCGACACGACGCCTACAAGACCAAACACAAACTGCCTGAACCGACGGTTTGCCCGCAATGCGGCGCGGTGTTCCACGACGGTCGCTGGCAATGGCTGGCAAGGCCTGCCGAGGCCCACGAGGAAATGTGCCCGGCCTGTCATCGCATTCATGACGATTTCCCGGCCGGCTATGTGGACGTGGGCGGTTCGTTCTTCCAGGATCACCGTGAGGAATTGCTGCAACTGGCCAGGAACGAGGAAGCCCGCGCCAAGGCCGAGCATCCCCTGAAGCGGATCATGAAGATCGAGGACCAGGATGACGGCGTCCAGATCACCACCACCGACATCCATCTCGCCCGCGGAATCGGCGAAGCGCTGCACCATGCCTACCAAGGCGAACTCGAATATCACTACAACAAGCATGAGAACCTGCTGCGTGTGGTGTGGTCGCGCTAGGCTTCGGCCCGCCAAAATGGTTGCTGCGTTGTGATGGCGCACAAGGGCTGGGACCGATCGGGGGCCGCACGAAGCGTGAGTGGGCGAGACCCCTGCGCTTCCGAGCCCCGATGTGACGAGGCCTGAGGACATGCTGCCGATCACCTTGCGTTTACCGGTCCAGATGCTGCCGCAGCCTGACGAGACGACCTGCGGCCCAACCTGCCTGCAGGCCGTCTACCGCTACTGGGGCGAGGACGCCGACCTGGCGGAGGTGATTGCCCGTACCGAGAAGCTGCGGCATGGCGGCACCTTCGCGATTTTTCTCGCCTGTGATGCCCTGCGCCACGGCTACCGGGCGACCATCTACACCTACAACCTCACGGTGTTCGACCCCACCTGGTTCGTTCCGGGGGTGGACATCGCCGAACGCCTGCAGCGCCAGCGCGAGGTCAAGCCGGACGCGCGCCTGCAGCACGTCACCGAGGGCTATCTGGAGTTCCTCCGCCTCGGCGGGCGGCTACGCCTGACCGATCTTTCGCGGCCCCTGATCCGCGGCCTGCTGCGGCGCAAGCTCCCCATCATCACCGGGCTGAGTTCCACCTACCTGTATCGCGCAGCGCGCGAATTCGGGCCCGACGACACCCCCGACGACATCCGCGGCCTGCCGGCCGGCCACTTCGTCGTGCTCACAGGCTACGACCGGGAAAAGCGCAACGTGCTGGTGGCCGACCCCTACTGGCGCCACCCCTACAGCCCGTCGCACGAATACTGGGTCAACATCGATCGCCTGATCGGCGCGGTGTTGCTCGGCATCGTCACCCATGACGCCAATCTGCTGGTGATTTCTCCGCGCCGGGGAACGCCGGAGGCCGCTCCTTGAGCATCCTCATCGTCGTCGACAACCCGCGCGACTGGCCGCTCGACATTCCCGGCGTGAGCGTCGTGGCAGCGCGCACCTACCTCACCGATCCAGCCTATGGCGAAGGCCGTTCGGTCAAGGTATTCAACCTGTGCCGTTCCTATCGCTACCAGAGCCTCGGCTACTACGCCTCGCTGCTGGCCGAGGCCCGCGGCCACAAGCCCTTGCCCCGGGTCAGCACCATGGAGGACCTGCAATCGCAGAACCTGGTGCGGCTGATGACCGAGGATCTCGACGACCTGGTGAAAAAATCGCTCGCCCCCATCAAATCAGACACGTTCGAACTCAGCATCTACTTCGGCCGCAACGTCGCGAGCCGCCACGATGCGCTGAGCCATCGGCTGTTCAGCCTGCTGCAGGCCCCCCTGCTGCGCGCGCATTTCGAGCGTCACCGCGACCGCTGGCAGTTGCGCAGCGTGCGTGCGATCGCGGCCAGCGACATCCCGCCGTCGCATCACGACTTCGTGGTGGAGGCCGCCACCGCCTATTTCATGGGGCACCGGCGCCGCACGCACAAGCGCCCTGCCCCGCGTTTCGACCTCGCCATCCTGCACGACCCCAACAACCCGGAATCGCCGTCCAACGCGCGTGCGCTGCAAAAATTCGAAAAGGCCGCAGAAGACGTCGGACTCGACGTCGAATTCATCACCCGCGCCGATCTTGCCCGGCTGTCCGAGTTCGACGCCCTGTTCATCCGCGACACCACCTTCGCCAATCACTATACCTACCGCTTTTCAAGGCGGGCGACCGCGGAAGGCCTGGTGGTGATCGACGATCCGGAATCCATCCTCAAGTGCAACAACAAGGTCTACCTCGCCGAACTGCTCACCCGCCACAACCTTCCCGCACCGAGGACGCTGATGGTGCATCACGACAACGTCGGCCAGATCGTCGCCAGCCTCGGGCTGCCCTGCGTGCTGAAGCAACCGGACAGTTCGTTCTCGGTCGGGGTGACCAAGGTGGAATCGGAGCAGGAGTTGCTCGAGAAAGTGAACGCGCTGCTGCAAAAGTCGGAACTCATCGTCGCGCAGGAATGGCTGCCCACCGCGTTCGACTGGCGCGTCGGCATTCTCGACCGGCGTCCGCTGTTCGTTTGCAGGTATTTCATGGCCGCCGGGCACTGGCAGATCGTCAAGCGCGAGCCGGGCCGCAACGGCTACGAAGAAGGCGCGGTCGAGGCGGTGGCGGTGGCCGAGGCACCCGAAGAGGTGGTGAAGGTCGCCCTCAAGGCCGCCAACCTCATCGGCGACGGCCTCTACGGCGTGGACATCAAGCAGGTCGGCAACCGCTGCTACGTCATCGAGGTCAACGACAACCCCAACGTCGACGCCGGCAACGAGGACGGTGTGCTGAAGGACGCGCTCTACCGCGAGATCATGGGCTCGTTCGTTCGCCGCATCGAGGCGCGCAAGCGGGTGAACACCTGATGCCTGCCGCCCACGCGCTCCCCGCCTTTTCGGGTTACGGCATCGAGCTGGAATACATGATCGTGAACCGACAAACGCTCTCGATCATGCCGATCGCCGACAGCCTGCTGCGTCCCGCCGCAGGCGAAATCACATCGGATGTCGACCGCGGGCACTTCGGCTGGTCCAACGAGATCGTATTGCACCTGGTCGAGATCAAGAACGCCCGCCCCGATCCCGAACTCGAGCCCCTTGCCGCGGGTTTCCAGGCCGAAGTCAACGCCATCAACCGGCTGCTGCAACCCATGGGCGCGCGCCTAATGCCGGGGGCCATGCACCCCTGGATGAACCCCGCCACCGAGACGCGATTGTGGTCCTGCGACCACGCGCCGATCTACCAGGCTTACGACCGCATCTTCGGTTGCCGCCAGCACGGCCAGGCCAACCTGCAGAGCATGCATCTAAACCTGCCCTTCGCCGACGACAGCGAGTTCGCCCGGCTGCACGCCGCGGTGCGGCTGCTGCTTCCCAT
>JBGSTQ010000342.1:0-2848 GCA_041736375.1 Thiobacillaceae bacterium | reverse complement strand
CTGCTTGCCCGGGCCGCCGCCTGCGGCGCCACCGTCACCCAGCCCGGGCACCCGACCGACTGGGGCGGCTATTCCGGCTATTTCACCGATCCCGACGGCTTCGCCTGGGAAGTGGCGCACAATCCGGGCTTCCCTCATGTCTGAGCGGATTCCCATCGCAACGAAGCGCAGGAGGTGCCCGCATGATCGCCAGCTGGTATGACCGCCACCTTCTGCCGCACCTGCTGGACTTCGCTTGCGGCATGAAGCCGATCCGTCGCCAGCGCCAGCAGATCGTGCCGCTGGCACAGGGCCGCGTGCTCGAGGTGGGCATTGGCACCGGCCTCAATATGCCCTTCTACGACACCTCCCGGGTCCGCTACATCATCGGCCTGGATCCCGCGCTGCAATTGCATCCGCTGGCGATGAAGCGCATCGCCAGGTCGGGGATCGCCGTCGAACTGGTCGGGGTCTCCGCCGAAACCATTCCGCTGGAACGTGCCAGCATCGACACCGTGCTGGTCACCTATTCGCTCTGCACCATCCCGGACCCGCTCGCAGCGCTGAAGGAAATGCGCCGCGTGCTCGCGCCGGGCGGCCGGCTGCTGTTCTGTGAACATGGCCGCGCACCCGACGAAAACGTGTACCGCTGGCAGACCCGGCTGCAGCCGCACTGGCAGAAGATCGCCGGCGGCTGCCATCTGGACCGGGATATCCCGGCGCTGCTGGCGCAGGCCGGATTCCGCTGCGACACGCTGCAGACCGGCTACCTTCCCGGACCGCGGCTGCTGACCTTCAATTATCTGGGCGAGGCGCAGGCCGCCTGACGTGCCCGACCTCCATCCCTGCCAAAGCTTTGGCTAAAATCCCGGCAGCCCCCCGCTCTGACAGGACAGGAAAATGAAGGCCTCACTGAAACCCGGAATACGGTACGAACACAGGTTCGTGGTGCCGTCCTCGAAGACCGTCCCGGCGCTGTATCCCGAGTCGGAAGAGTTCGTGGCGATGCCCGAGGTTTTCGCGACGGGGTTCCTGGTGGGTTTTCTCGAATGGGCCTGCATCAAGGCGATCAACCCGCATCTCGACTGGCCGCAGGAACAGACGGTCGGAACCCACATCGACGTCAGCCACGAAGCGGCCACCCCGCCCGGCCTCGAGGTCACCGCGACGGTCGAACTGATCGCGGTCGATGGGAGGAAACTCGTCTTCGCCGTGGAGGCTCACGATGGCGTGGACCTGATCTCGCGAGGCCGGCACGAGCGCTTCGTCATCAACAAGGAAAAATTCGACGCCAAGCTTGGCCTGAAAAAGGGAGCCCGTGCGTGAAAGCGATCCTGATCCGCGGGGCCTGCGCATGATCCGGCTGCCAAAGGCGCTGGCTGCATGGGGAACACCGGATTTCACCGAGGTTCTAAGGCAGGAAATCGAACAACTGGACGCCGAACAGTTGCCGCTGCAGCAGGGTTTGTCGCGCAGCAGCTACGTCACGGATCAGCCCTTCCAGGTGAGGATTATCGCGGCGCACGAGGACGTGGATTCCCTCCGCGTCAAGGCCGGAATTTTCTACACCGGGGTGATCGCCGGCTGCAGTTGCGCGGACGACCCCACCCCGATCGACGAAATGACCGAGTACTGCGTCGTGAGTCTGGACATCGACACGAAGACGGCCGAGACGCGCGTGACTCTGCTGGACGAATGAGCTTCATCATCCGCCGGCCGAAAAGGACATGCTTGGAATGCTGAAGAAAACCACGGCAATGACCATCGCGGCAGCGGCGCTGCTCGACTGGAGCAATGGCGTCGTCGCGGACGGTTCGGTCTGGCAGGCCCTGCAGGACGGCGGCAAGGTGATCCTGATGCGCCATGCCGCGGTGGAGCAGGGACGCGGCAAAGGCAATCCCCTGCTGCGCGATCCGGGCTGCGCCAAGGAGCGCAATCTTTCAAGTCAGGGTCGCGAGGAAGCCGCCAAGTTCGGCGAAGCGTTCACCCGGCGCTCGATCCGGATCGGCGCAGTGCTGGCAAGCCCGTATTGCCGCACCCTGGACACGGCGAAGATCGCCTTTGGCCAGGCGACGCCCGCTGAATTCCTCTCCCTGCTGGAGGGGCTGACGCCCGAGGACGCGGCGAAAAATACCGCGGTCACAGCGGAAAGAATCGGCGCATACAAACGGCATGGCGAATCTCATCATGGTGAGCCACGAGCCCAATATCGCCGCAATCTCCTTCGATCTGCTGGGTACGGGCGACATGCTGGTCCTGCAGCCCCGGGGCGGGAGCGATTTCGATGTGATCGGAAAAATCGGGGCGGAGAGCGACGAAAAATGACCAGGCCCTTGTTATCCTTGCGAGGCTGGAAATCGTCCGCGAACCCGCATCCTGCAGGAACATTTTTTTATTGACCCAAGCGAAAGGAAGCAAGCATGTCCAGTGTTGGATACCACGAACCGATTGACGAACTGTCCGATGAAACCCGCGACATGCACCGGGCGATCGTTTCCCTGATGGAGGAACTGGAAGCGGTCGACTGGTACAACCAGCGCGCAAATGCATGCAAGGACACCGAGCTGAAGGCCATCCTCGAGCACAATCGCGACGAGGAAAAGGAACACGCCGCGATGGTGCTGGAATGGATCCGCCGCAAGGACCCGCGTTTTTCGCACGAACTGAAGGACTACCTCTTCACCGACAAGCCCATCGCGCACAAGTAGGCCACCTGACAGGCCGATGCGGCCTTCCGCCGGCAGCATCGGCGACAGCCCACATCCAAGCATGTCCGCCACCCTGCGCGCCGTTCAGGCCGACATTACGACGCTGGCCGTCGATGCCATCGTCAACGCGGCGAATTCGACGCTGCTCGGCGGCGGCGGCG
>JBGSTQ010000322.1:0-10812 GCA_041736375.1 Thiobacillaceae bacterium | reverse complement strand
ATTGCAGGGGTGGACCGCGTGTTCACCATCGGCGGCGCGCAGGCGGTAGCGGCGCTTGCGTACGGTACCGAGACCGTGCCGCAGGTCGACAAGATCGTTGGCCCCGGCAACGCCTACGTGGCGGCGGCCAAGCGCCGCGTGTTCGGCACGGTGGGCATCGACATGATCGCCGGCCCGTCGGAAATCCTCGTCATTGCCGATGGCCATACCCCGCCAGAATGGGTGGCGATGGACCTGTTCTCCCAGGCCGAGCACGACGAAATGGCGCAGTCGATCCTGCTGTCCCCCGATGCGGACTATCTGAATGCCGTCGCGGCGGCGATCGACAAATTGATTGCCGAGATGCCGCGCAGCGAAGTCATCCGTACTTCGCTCACCAACCGCGGCGCGCTGATCAAGACCCGGGACCTCGACGACGCCGCGTCGATCTCGAACACCATCGCCCCTGAACACCTCGAGCTGTCGGTGGCCGACCCCGATGCGTTGTTGCCGAAGTTGCGCCACGCCGGCGCGATCTTCATGGGCAGGAACACCTGCGAAGCGCTGGGCGATTACTGTGCCGGGCCAAACCACGTGTTGCCGACCTCGCGCACCGCGCGCTTCTCCTCGCCGCTGGGCGTGTACGACTTCCAGAAGCGCAGCAGCCTGATCCACGTGTCGCAGGCCGGCGCACAGACGCTGGGCCAAATCGCTGCCACCCTGGCCTACGGTGAAGGCCTGCAGGCGCACGCCCGTTCAGCCGAATACCGCCTGATCCATAAATGAGCCGGCTGTCCCAATGAGCCGCTACTGGAGCGCCGTGGTGCACGGCCTGACGCCCTACGTGCCGGGCGAGCAGCCGAAGCTGGCCAACCTGGTCAAGCTCAACACCAACGAGAATCCCTACGGTCCGAGCCCGCGAGTACTCGACGCCTTGCGCGCGGAAGCCTCCGACACCCTGCGCCTTTACCCCGATCCCAATTCGGACCGGCTGCGCGCGGGTATCGCCACCTATCATGGCGTTACCCCCGATCAGGTATTCGTCGGTAACGGTTCCGACGAGGTGCTGGCACACGCCTTCATGGCGCTCCTGAAGCACGATCAGCCCATTCTGTTCCCCGATATCACCTACAGCTTCTATCCGGTGTATTGCGGTTTGTATGAAATCGCGCACCGTGCGATCCCGTTGACGGAGTCTTTCGCGATACGGGTCGACGATTACCTGAAGCCTAACGGCGGCGTGATTTTTCCCAACCCCAACGCGCCCACCGGGCGGCTGCTGGCGCTGGCCGAGATAGAACGTCTGCTGGCCGGCAACCCGGATTCGGCGGTGGTGATCGACGAGGCCTATATCGATTTCGGCGGTGAATCGGCGGTGGGTCTGGTGGCGCGCTACCCGCAATTGCTGGTAACCCGCACCCTGTCGAAATCGCATGCGCTGGCCGGGCTGCGCGTCGGCTACGCCATCGGCCAGGCGCCTCTTGTCGAGGCACTCAACCGGGTGAAGGACAGCTTCAATTCCTATCCGCTCGACCGCTTTGCCCAGGCTGGCGCGCTTGCTTCGTTCGAAGACCATGCCTGGTTCGAGTCCGTCTGCGCCAGGGTGGTGGCGACGCGCACCCGACTGGTGTCAGACATGGAAAAACTCGGCTTCGAGGTGCTGCCGTCAGGCGCCAATTTCATCTTCGCCCGCCATCCTGCTCGCGACGGTGCCGAGCTGACCGCGAGCTTGCGCGAGCGCAGCATCATCGTGCGCCATTTCAAAAATCCGGCCCGTATCGCGTCGTTCTTGCGCATCACCGTGGGCACCGATGTGCAATGTGATGCGCTGCTGGCCGCATTGAAAGTGCTGTGCTGAAAACCAGAGCGGCCTGCTAGAATCCCTTTACAGCCTTATTTTCCGACGCCATGCGCACCGCCCAAGTCACCCGCAACACCCTTGAAACCCGGATTACGGTCAGTCTCGATCTCGACGGCACGGGTGTTTCCAAACTTGCGACCGGGGTGCCTTTCCTCGATCACATGCTCGACCAGATTGCACGCCACGGCTTGATCGACCTGGACATCCAGGCCACGGGCGACCTGCACATCGACGCTCACCACACGGTGGAGGATACCGGGATTACCCTGGGGCAGGCCTTCGCGCAGGCGCTCGGCGACAAGAAGGGCATCCGCCGCTACGGCCATGCCTACGTGCCGCTCGACGAGGCGCTGTCGCGCGTGGTGATCGATCTGTCGGGGCGGCCGGGGCTGGAATACCACGTCGACTACACCCGTGCGCGCATCGGCGAATTCGACGTCGACCTGTTCCTCGAATTTTTCCGCGGTTTCATCAACCACGCCGGGGTGACGCTGCACATCGACAACCTCAGGGGCATCAACGCGCACCATCAGGCCGAGACGATTTTCAAGGCCTTCGGCCGCGCGTTGCGCATGGCGGTGGAAGCCGATCCGCGCATGGGCGACGTGCTGCCTTCGACCAAAGGTGCCCTGTGAGCGCATCGCGAATTTGAGGGATGGGTCGTGAGTGTTGATATTGCAGTGATCGACTATGGCATGGGCAATCTGCGCTCGGTGTCCAAAGCCATCGAACATGTCGCGCCGGCTGCCAATGTGGTCGTGACCTCCGATCCCAAGGTGATCGCCGAAGCCGGCCGGGTGGTATTCCCCGGACAGGGCGCCGCACCCGACTGCATGCGCGAAATCGATGCACGCGGGCTGCGCCAGGTCATTATCGAGGCCGCCCACAGCAAGCCGTTTCTCGGCATCTGCATGGGCATGCAGGTGTTGTTCGAGCACAGCGAGGAGGGCGATACCGTCTGTCTCGGCATTTTGCGTGGAACGGTGAAGCGCTTTCCGGCCGAGGCCATGCACGACGCTGACGGACTCAAGCTCAAGGTTCCGCACATGGGCTGGAACAACGTCCATCAGGCCATGCCCCACCCGTTGTGGGCGGGGATCGAAGAGGACGCGCGTTTCTACTTCGTCCACAGCTATTTCGTCCAGCCCGATTCGCCCGAGGTGATCGCGGGCTTCGCGCACTACCCGTTTCCTTTTACCTGCGCGGTCGCCTCGGCTAATATGTTCGCCGTGCAGTTCCACCCGGAAAAAAGCCAGCGCGCCGGGTTGACTCTGCTGGGTAATTTCGTGACCTGGAACCCGGGTGATACTCAGACTTCCTGTGACCTTTCGGGTGCAGCCTGCGCCTAATTTGGCTTCAAATTCATCATGCTGATCATTCCTGCCATCGATCTCAAGGACGGCCACTGCGTGCGCTTGCAGCAGGGCGAAATGGACAAGGCCACGGTCTTTTCCGAAGACCCCGCCGCCACTGCCCTGCACTGGAAAAGCCAGGGGGCACGCCGCCTCCATCTGGTGGACCTGAACGGCGCGTTTGCCGGCAAGCCGGTCAACGATGACGCGATCCGTTCCATCGTCGATGCGGTCGGCGACGACATGCCGGTTCAGTTGGGCGGCGGCATTCGCGACCTCGCGACCATCGAACGCTACCTGGACGACGGCGTGCGTTACGTCATCATCGGCACGGCCGCGGTAAAGAACCCCGGCTTCCTTCACGAGGCCTGCGATGCCTTCCCCGGGCACGTCATGGTCGGGCTCGATGCCCGCGACGGCAAGGTGGCGGTGGAGGGCTGGTCCAAGCTCACCGGTCACGACGTCATCGACCTTGCCAGGCGCTTCGAGGGCTACGGCGTCGAAGCCGTCATCTATACCGATATCGGCCGCGACGGCATGCTCACCGGCGTCAATATCGAAGCCACGCAAAAACTGGCGCAGGCGCTGAGCATCCCGGTCATCGCCAGTGGCGGTGTGACCAATCTTGATGACGTCAGGGCGCTGTCGACCGTGGCCAAGGACGGCATCATCGGCGCCATCACCGGACGCGCGATTTACCAGGGCACGCTTGATTTTGCCGAGGCGCAGAAGCTTGCCGATGAACTGGCGGGCGGCGTGTTCGGAGTCTGATTTGCTAGCCAAGCGCATCATTCCCTGTCTCGACGTCACCCATGGCCGCGTGGTCAAGGGCGTCAATTTCGTCGAGTTGAAGGACGCCGGCGATCCGGTTGAAATCGCGCGGCGCTACAACGAGGCCGGGGCCGACGAACTGACCTTTCTCGATATCACCGCTTCCAGCGACGACCGCGACCTGATCCTGCACATCATCGAGGACGTGGCGGCCGAAGTATTCATTCCCCTCACCGTCGGCGGCGGCGTGCGCGAAGTGGGAGACGTGCAGCGCCTGCTCAACGCCGGTGCCGACAAGGTCAGCATCAATACCTCGGCGGTGATGAACCCTCAGCTGGTCAAGGACGCCTCGGATCGCTACGGCAGCCAGTGCATCGTCGTCGCCATCGATGCCAAGCGGAGCGGCGACCACTGGGAAGTTTTCACCCACGGCGGCCGCAAGGCTACCGGGCTGGACGCCATCGAGTGGGCGAAGAAAATGCAGAGCCTCGGAGCGGGCGAGCTTTTGCTGACCTCGATGGATCGCGACGGCACCAAGAGCGGCTTCGATCTCGAACTGACGCGCGCCATTTCAGACGCCGTCGACATTCCCATCATCGCCAGCGGCGGTGTCGGCAATCTCCAGCACCTGGTGGACGGGGTGCAGCTGGGCCGCGCCGATGCGGTGCTGGCGGCGAGCATCTTCCACTTTGGCGAATACGGCATCGACGAAGCGAAACGCTACATGAAGCAGCACGGCATCGAGGTGCGGCTGTGAACTGGCTGGATGCCGTCAAATGGGACGCGCAGGGCCTGGCGCCGGCGATCGCCCAGGATGCGGCCAGCGGAGAGATCCTCATGGTGGCCTGGATGAACCGCGAAGCGCTGGAGGAGACGGCACGGACGATGCGCGGCGTCTACTGGTCGCGTTCGCGCAACCGGATTTGGCGCAAGGGGGAGGAATCCGGCCATGTGCAGCAGGTGAGCGAAATCCGCCTCGATTGCGATAACGATGTCATCCTGCTGAAAGTCGAACAAATCGGCGGGATTGCCTGTCACACTGGCAGGCGCTCGTGCTTTTTTCAGAAGCTGGAAAATGGCGATTGGCTGTCTACCGAGCCTGTCCTTAAAAACCCTGACGAAATCTACCGCAAATGAGCGACATCCTCGACCGCCTGGCAGAGACGCTGGAATCGCGCAAGGCGGCTTCACCCGACAGTTCCTATGTGGCTAGGCTGTATGCCAAGGGCACCGATGCCATCCTCAAGAAAATCGGCGAGGAGGCCACCGAAACCGTGATGGCCGCGAAGGATGGGGAGTCCGAAAAGATCATCTATGAAGTCGCTGATTTGTGGTTCCATACCCTGGTGCTCCTGGTGCACAAGGGCCTGAAGCCGCAGGCGGTGCTGGATGAACTGGCGCGGCGTGAGGGCCTGTCGGGACTGGTAGAGAAAGCAGCAAGAAAGCAGGGGGAGGCGGAATGAGCGACTGCATTTTCTGCCGGATCATTGCGGGGGAGATTCCCTCCGGCAAGGTGTATGAGGACGACGATGTTTATGCGTTTCATGACATCCATCCGTTTGCCAGGGTGCATTTCCTGATCATTCCGAAAATCCATATCGCTTCGCTTGCCGAATGCGGGCCGGAACATGAGAAAATCCTCGGCAGGATGCTTGTTCTGGTCCCGCGGCTTGCAAGGGAACAGGGACTGGAAAGCGGCTTCAAGACGCTGATCAATACCGGACGCGGCGGCGGACAGGAAGTCTTTCATATTCACATTCACGTATTCGGCGGTGGCGATCCTGCGCCCCGTACCTGATCAAGAGGAGACATGACATGGGTTCATTTAGCATATGGCATTGGGTGATCGTTCTCGTCATCGTGCTGCTGGTTTTTGGCACCAAGAAGCTGCGCAATATCGGCAGCGACCTCGGCGGAGCCGTCAAGGGGTTCAAGGAAGGGGTGAAGGAAGACGCCCCCAAGCTCAAGGAGTCTGCCGAGTCCGGTCAAACCATTGATGCGGAAGTGAAGGACAAGCAGCAGTCCTGAATGTTGCCAATCGGGCTTTTTGCCCGGTGCGCTTCCTCCTCCACTTCCGCCTAGTCCATGTTTGATATCGGATTCACCGAGCTGATCGTTATCGGCGTTGTCGCACTGATTGTGATCGGTCCCGAACGTCTGCCCAAGGTCGCACGCACCGCTGGTCATTTGTATGGCCGGCTGCAGCGCTATGTCTCGTCCGTGAAGTCTGATATCAGCCGCGAGGTCGAGCTCGACGAGTTGCGCAAGGTCGGGCAAGACCTGAGAGAATCGGTGGAGTCGGCCGCCGGCGAGATCGAGCAGCAGGCCACGGTAGTGGATGACTATCTACGCAAGGAAACCGACAACATCGGTAAGGTGATGGCGGCGATGGCCGTGACTGAAGGTGAACGCCCGGTGACCGAGCCGGCGATGAAGCAGCTCGCTGCCGACCAGCAACCCCAGCAGGCGCTGCCTCTCGACGACCCCAATCTGGATGCACTCGAACCGCCACCCTTGGTGGAGCCGCCCGAGGAGGAAGAAGCCAGTTCTTCCCGCACACCGTCTGCAGCCGAAAAGTCCGCATGAGCGCGCCTGACAGCCAGGAAACCTTCATCTCCCACCTGATCGAGATGCGCGATCGGCTGCTGCGCGCGGTACTTGCCGTGGTGGTGATTTTTGTCCTGCTGTTTCCCTGGGCGCAGGATCTTTATGCGCTGCTGGCGCAGCCTCTGCTGGCCAAACTGCCTCAGGGTGGGCAGATGATTGCCACTGAGGTCACCACGCCGTTTTTCGTGCCGGTCAAGGTCACCATGATGACCGCTTTTTTGATTGCGCTGCCGTGGGTTTTCTACCAGATATGGGCATTCGTGGCGCCGGGGCTGTATCAGCACGAAAAGCGTCTCGGTCTGCCCCTCATCGTCAGCAGCGTCCTGCTGTTCCTGCTGGGGATGGCCTTTGCCTATTTCCTGGTTTTTCCGGTGGTGTTCGGATTCATCGTCGGCATTGCCCCGGAAGGGGTGGCGGTGATGACCGATATCGGCAAGTACCTCGATTTCGTCCTGACCCTTTTTCTGGCATTCGGCATCACCTTCGAAGTTCCGGTTGCGGTGGTGCTGCTGGTCAAGATGGGGATGGTGAGCGTTGCCAAGCTGCGCGAGATCCGGCCCTATGTCGTGGTTGGCGCATTCGTCATCGGCGCCATTTTCACTCCACCGGACGTGATTTCGCAGATCATGCTCGCGGTGCCGATGTGGCTGCTGTATGAACTGGGCATCGTGGTGGCGGCGATGATCACCAAGCCGCAAGCTCAGGCGGCATCGGAATTCCAGCCCTTGTCCGGGGACGAAATGGACGCCGAGCTCGACCGCATCGAACGCGAGGAACGCGAGGCGAAGTAGTGCACCATTGATGGGCGCGCATTGTTCAGGCGCACAAATATGGTGCGTATTTGTTTCGCTTTGATCCTGTATCGCATTAAAAATCAAGCTTGTCTGCATCTGGAATAACGTTTGCTTCAATCTGCCCGATCAATAAATGGGGCAGAGCATGGAAAGCGTTAAAACGGGCAATGACGTGCTGTTCGTGTTGTTGGGCGGGATCATGGTGCTGGCCATGCACGCAGGTTTCGCCTTTCTCGAACTCGGCACTGTGCGCAAGAAGAATCAGGTCAACGCGCTGGTCAAGATCATTACCGATTTTTCCATCTCGACCATTGCCTATTTCTTCATCGGCTACGGCATCGCCTACGGCATCAGTTTCTTCTCGGGTGCCGAGGTGCTGGCCGAGAAGAACGGCTACGACCTCGTCAAGTTCTTCTTCCTGCTGACGTTTGCCGCAGCCATTCCGGCCATCGTCTCGGGTGGGATCGCGGAACGCGCGCGCTTCAATCCACAGTTGGCGGCGACCTTCGTGCTGGTGGGGTTCGTCTACCCGTTTTTTGAAGGCATCACCTGGAATGGCAACTATGGTATCCAGTCCTGGCTGGAAAGCACGTTCGGCCATGGGTTCCATGACTTTGCCGGCTCGGTCGTGGTACATGCCATGGGCGGCTGGATTGCATTGCCTGCAGTGCTGCTGCTGGGAGCCCGGCGCGGACGCTATACGCGGGATGGTCTGATTTCCGCGCACCCACCTTCAAACATTCCGTTTCTGGCCCTGGGCGCGTGGATTCTGACGGTGGGCTGGTTCGGCTTCAATGTCATGTCGGCGCAGCTGATCGAGGCGATCTCGGGACTGGTGGCGGTCAATTCGCTGATGGCGATGGTGGGCGGCACCCTCGCTGCGCTGGTGGCGGGACGCAATGACCCCGGCTTCATTCACAACGGTCCGCTGGCCGGTCTGGTTGCCGTTTGCGCCGGGTCCGACCTGATGCATCCGCTCGGGGCGTTGGCGACCGGCGCCATTGCCGGAGGGTTGTTCGTGTGGATGTTCACCCTGACCCAGAACAAGTGGAAGATCGACGATGTGCTGGGTGTCTGGCCGCTGCATGGGGTGTGCGGCGCGTGGGGGGGCATCGCGGCGGGCATATTCGGCGCCAAGGCACTGGGCGGGCTGGGCGGGATCAGTCTGCCAGCCCAGATCATCGGCACCCTGGGCGGGGTCGCGATCGCGCTAAGCGGCAGCATGATCGTCTACGGTACGCTGAAGCTTGCCTGGGGGCTTCGGCTCGATCCCGAAGCGGAGTTTGCCGGCGCGGATCTCAGCATCCACAAGGTGTCGGCCACAGCGGAACGCGAAACCAGCTGGTAATTCAGCGGCGGCGTTGCCGCAGATAGTCTCGACGTTGAACCGCCAGCTGCTCGAGCTGGCGGTCGATCAGCACGACATCGGGATGCTGCTCGGTGTACTTCAGCAAGAGTTCGGTGCGCTGGATTTCAAGTTCGGTTTTTTTCCTGTCCAGACCGTCGAGATAGGCGTCGACCGTGGGCGAAGGTTTGCGTTGGTCTGATGTGGCTGGCCGTGCGGGAGCGATCGACGTACCGTCCGGCCGGATTTCATTGGATTCGCCCGCAGAATTCCCTTCCTGCACCGGCGTTTCGGCCACGGCTGGCGTCGCGGGTGTCTTGTCCCGTCCGGGGGCATCGAGGAAAAAGCTGATGACGATGATGCCGACCGCTATCAGCAGGAACACCAGGACGGGGGTGCCGAATGCGATCACCGCCAGCAGGGCAGGTGCCCGGTTGGGCTGAGGCGGCGACACCACCAGCGGGGCAGCAGGCATCATCTGCCTGAACGCCGCGATCAACGCGCGCGCATCGGGGCGTTCGTCGGGATTCTTGTCCAGCATGCGCATCAGCATGTCGGCAAAGGCGTCAGGCAGATCCTGGCGCTGCGACTTTGGCGGGATGGGCATTTCGTTGATGACGCGGTAAAGAATCGCCGGCAGGGAGTCACCGCCGAATGCACATTGGCCCGTGACCATTTCATACAGTACCGCGCCCAGGGAGAAAATGTCCGAGCGACCGCTGACCTCGCGGCCCCTCGCCTGTTCCGGCGACATGTAACGCGGTGAGCCGAGCATCAAGCCGGCGTGGGTCTTTTCGCTGTTGCTGAGGTGGGCGATGCCGAAATCGGTGAGCTTGATGCGCCCGCGCGATCCGGTGATGATCACGTTGGCGGGCTTGACGTCCCGGTGTGTCACACCGTGCTCGTGCGCGAAGGCCAGCGCTTCCGCCATCTGGATGGCGGTATCCAGCACCAGGTCGAACGGCATGGGTCCCTTGTCCATCAGGTCGCGCAGGGTCGTGCCCGAGAGATACTCCATCGCGATATAAGCGACATCGTCGGTCTCGCCGACGTCGTAGATGGTCACGATGTTGGGATGCGAGAGGCGGCCTGCGCTTTGCGCTTCACGCAGAAAGCGCGACTCGAATTCAGGCCCTTCCTGCTGCAACTGGGCGGTGGCAACCGTCTTGATGGCGACGGTGCGCTCGATCAGCGGATCGCGGGCACGATATACGGTTCCCATCGCCCCCTCGCCAATGGGTTCGAGAATCTCGTAGCGGCCGATCTTCATCGCAGCGCGGTCGTCAGATCCGGCAGACGATGGAGGATCCACGGACGGCTGCGCTGTCCGGTCCCATCAGATACAGGTAATACGGCAACACCTGCTCGATGCTGGGCGGTGTTTCAGGCGGCAAGCCAGGATGGGTACGGGCGCGCAACGGACTGGCGACGTGGCCGGGTATCAGCGTGTTGATGCGCAGCTGCGGCGTCGACTCCAGTTCCTCGGCCCAGATGCGGGCCAGTGATTCCAGTCCGGACTTGGCAACGGCATAGCCGCCCCAGTAGGCGGCCGGCTCATGGCCATGGCTGTCGCCGGTGAACAGTACGGAGGCGTCCGGTGCCGCCTTGAGCAGGGGCAGGCAGGCGCGCGTCAGCGCAAACGGCGCGATCAGATTGACGCGGAACAGGGTCAACCACTGCTCCAGGGTCTGCAAGGCCAACGGCGTCAGGCTGAAAAAACTGTGCGCGCTGTGAACCAGGCCGTCGAGCCGTTTCAGGTGCTGGGCAAGGGTGCCTGCCAGCATTTCCAGGCCGCGGTCATCGGCCACCGACAGATCGAAGGGAAACATCGCCGGCTCGGGTCCGCCGGCAGCCAAGATTTCGTCGTAAACCGCCTCGAGTTTCTGTTCGTTGCGCCCCAGCAGGGCCACCGTCGCACCGCGGCGGGCGAAAGTCAGGCTGGCGGCGCGCCCCAGCCCCGAGCCGGCCCCGGTCACCAGGATGACGCGGTCCCTGAGCAGATCGCCAGGCGGACAATAGGTACTGGGGCTGAAGGCGTTCATAGGCTCTCGAGCAAGGCGAGGGCAGATTGTACTCCGCTCAGGGTGGCGCTTTCGAGGGTCG